>JAKLKT010000082.1 GCA_023150495.1 Planctomycetota bacterium | reverse complement strand
AACTGGAAGGGACCCGTGCCGCACATCTTGTTGTTGAACCAGTGCTGATGGAACTTCGGCGCCACCTGATCAGGCGCGAGGAGCTGGCCGTCCGCCTCCCGCTCGAAGATGAACTTGGGGTAGATCATGAGGAGACCGAGCGTCGTGCCCTTGTTGTAATAGAGCGAGCGCTTCCAGATCACCTTGACCGTGTACCGGTCGATGACCTCGACGCGGTCCAGGTCGCCGAGGTACGAGAGCTCCGACCCGCACTCCGCGAGCGGATCCCGCACGATGTCGAACGTGAACTTCACGTCCTCGGCGGTCATCTCCTGCCGCGGCATCTCGTCGAGCCACTTGAGGCCGCCGCGCTTCTCCTCGGGCGTGAGGTGGGGCTTGTGCCAGTAGACGCCCTTGCGGAGATAGCAGATGAACTCCGTGAAGTCCCCGTTGACCACGACCCGGTTCGCGAGCCCCGGCACCCACTCGTCCGGGTTCGCCTGCGACTGCGACGCCAGGTACTCGTAGACGGGTCCGCAGATCCGCTCCTGGAGCTCCGCGTCGTTGTGCGTGTGGTTGTTGAACGACGGCGGGTTGTGCTGCGTGTAGTACTTGATGATCCCGCCCTTCGGCGCGTCGGGAGGCGGGTACGGCTCGTTCGACAGGTCGACGAGGATGTTGTCCTCCGTCGGCCAGTAGGGGAGCGTGCGCGGGTCCGCCGCCCCCGGACCCCCCGTGCCTCCCTCCGCCGGCGGGTGCGCGATGCCCGAGCCGGGCGCGGGCACGGGGCGCACGCCTTCCGCGGCGAGCTTCTCGAGGTCGCGCGAGAGCTTCTCCGTGCGGTCATCGAGGGCGGCGAGCCCGCCTTCGACCTTCCCCGCCCGCTCGTTCACGACCCCCTGGAGGTCGAGCAGCCGGCTCTCGATCTCGTCCCCCTGCCACACGCGGATCACGAGCAGCAGCGCGAGCACGCCGAGGAGCGAGAGCTTGATCAGGTTGAGGACGAGGTCGCGCCCCATACGTGACTCCTGCGCGGACTAGGGCGTCCGAGCGACGACGGTCGTGGTGATGCCGCCGCGGGCGGTGAAGGCGCCCTCCACCTCCATGCGGCGCGGGCGGCAGGCCTTCGCGAGATCGTCGAGGATCGCGTTCACCGCCGCCTCGTAGAAGATGCCCCGGTTCCGGTACTCGATCAGGTAGAGCTTCAAGGACTTCAGCTCCACGCAGGCCCGGTCCGGGACATACCGGATCGTGATCGTCCCGAAGTCCGGCAGCCCCGTCTTCGGGCACACCGACGTGAACTCCGGGCACCGGATCACGATCTCGTAGTCGCGCTCCGGGCGGGGGTTGTCGAACGTCTCCAGCACGGGGCGCCTATACTACCCCTTCGTGCGGCTGCTTTGCCTCCTCCTTCTCTCCATCCCGAACGGCCCCTTCGTCCGCTGGATCGACGAGAAGGGCGACATCCACGTCGACCTCGTGCGCGAGGTCCTCGAGGAGTCGCCCTCCGAGGTGCGCGTGCGCCTCGCGGACGGCTCCGAGAAGACCGTCCGCATGGCGCGCGTGATCGACATGGTCCGGGAGAACGAGGAGCGCGAGGAGGAGCAGGAGCTCCTCGAGGCCCGCCGCGACGTCGCCGCGGGGATCTTCGACGACGCGGACCGGAAGACGCTCGACCGCCTCGTGAAGGACGGCTCCGAGCCCTGGATCCGCGAGTACGCGGCGGCGACGCGGGCGCTCCTCGCCGAGGCCGCGCGCGAGGAGGACGCGGCCGCGCGGCTCCAGCGATTCGTCGAGGAGTTCCCGAAGTCCCGCTTCCAGAGCGACTGCATCCTCGCGCAGGCGCGCATCCGCGGACGGGCGCACGGCTCCGCGTTCGTCAAGGCCACGGGCGAGCTGCGCGTGGCGCACGACCGGATCGCCGAGATCGACGGGCCGCTCATGCTCCGCTTCCGCACGCTGCGGGACGGCACCGAGCTCGTCATCCCGCACCAGCCGATCAACTTCACCTACTTCTTCGGGCCCACGCACGAGGGGCTCTCGAAGGAGACCGGGGACGGCAAGGACTACGGCGCATTCGTCCTCCTCGAGGCGCAGGCGAAGTGGGGGCTGCTCCTCGTCGAGCAGCGCAACGCGAGGGAGCAGGAGGCCGCCGGGCGGAAGCCCTTCGGGCCGCTGGCCGAGGTGAGGAAGCTCCGGGACAGATCCGGCCTCGACCTGCCCGACGTCCGGAGCGACCTCGAGCGCGAGCTGGGGCGGCTCATGCTCTCTTGCGGGGACAAGGAGGGGGCGCGGGGGGCGTTCGAGCGCGCGCGCGACCTCGCGCCCGACCCGCGGCGCCGCGAGGCCGCCGAGGAGGCGCTGAAGAAGCTCGGACCGTGATCGCAGGGGGCTCCGGGGGCGGGATTGGCCCCGTCCGGCACCGGTTGATAGCATCCCGCTCCCGTGCGCATCGTCCTCTACTCGAGCGGCACCACCGCCCGCCACCTGGCCGCGGAGCTGAGCAAGCAGGACGACGTCACCGTCCTCCACGCGGGACAGGAGGGGCGCGACGAGCTGGAGAAGCTCGACATCGAGGTCGTCGCGGGCGAGGGCAACGACGCCGACGCGCAGCGGCGCGCCCACGTGGACAGGGCAGACTACCTCGTCGCCTGCTCGCGGAGCGACGAGATGAACCTCCTCGCCTGCCTCACGGCGCGGCAGCTCGGCGCCGCGAAGACGGTCTGCTTCGTCGCGAAGGAGGAGTACGCGCGCACCTTCGGGGCGAGCGACGGTGCCGGGACCGGGGGCGCCCCCGCCCTCGGGATCGACCACCTGATCTGGCCCGCCCGCATGCTCGCGGAGAAGATCGAGAGGATCCTGACCGTGCCGGGCGCCGTCGACGCCGGCCGGTTCGCGCAGGGGCGCGTCGCGCTCCTCGAGTACCGGCTCCGCCCGGACGGGCCGCTCGTGGGCCGGCCGCTCGCCTCGATCGGGAACCTCCCGCCGGGCGTCCTGATGGCCGGCGTCCGCCGCGGCGACGAGTGGTTCGTGCCGCGCGGCCAGAGCGTGCTGCTCGCCGGCGACCGCGTGATCTTCATGGGCCGCTCCGAAGCGATCCAGCAGCTCTCGGGGTTCTTCGCCGGCCACCGCGAGGAGGAGACGCGCTACGTCGTCATCATCGGGGGCGGGACGGTCGGCCTCCGGCTCGCGCGCTCTCTCGAGGCGAACCCGAGGGCGCGGCTCAAGCTCATCGAGAAGTCCACGGAGCGGTGCGCGGAGGCGGCCCAGGTGCTCGCCCGCACGCTCGTGCTCCACGGCGACGGCTGCGACCTCGACCTGCTCGAGGACGAGGGCGTGCGCCACGCCGGCACGCTCGTCGCCGTCACCGACAGCGACGAGAAGAACCTGCTCGCGAGCCTCCTCGGCCGCCAGCTCGGCGTGCCGAAGGTGATCACGCGCGTCTCCTCCGCCGCCAACCGCCGCCTCTTCGAGCGCGTCGGGATCGACGTCCCGCTCTCCGCGCGCGCCGAGGCCAACGACGCGGTCCTCCACCTGATCCGCCACCGCGAGGCCGATCTCCTCGCGACGATCGGCCAGGGGGCGGGGGAGGTCCTCGAGATCACGCTGCCGAAGAAGTTCCCCCCGATCGCGCTCAAGGAGGTGAAGCTCCCGCCGGACGTCCTCGTCGCCACGATCCTCCGGAAGAACGAGGTGATCGTCCCCGGCGGCGCCACGCTGCTCGCGCCCGAGGACCACTGCCTCGTGATCTGCCGCGTCGAGCGCGTCGCCGACGTGCTCAGGGCGCTGCTGCACTGAGGGCGCGGTGCGGATCGGGACGGTCCTCGCGGTCCTCGGGCTCCTCCTTAAGCCGTTCTCCGCGGTCCTCCTCGTCCCCGGCCTCGTCGACCTTCTCCACGAGCGCTCCGACCCCTGAGGCGATGGCCGTCGTCGCGCTCTGCTGGCTCGCCGCGGCGGCGATCGGCGCGGTGCCCTTCGTGCAGCAGTCGTTCGGCCCCGTGGATGCCCTCTTCGAGTCGATGTCGGGGTGGACCACGACGGGCTCGACGATCTTCCTCGTCGAGGACTTCCACCTCGTGAGCCGCGGCCTCATGTTCTGGCGCGCCTTCTCGAGCTGGCTCGGCGGGATGGGGATCATCGCGGTCTTCGTCGCCGTGCTTCCGGCGCTGGCCGTCGCCGGGCGCCAGATGTTTTTCGCCGAGGCGCCCGGGCCCGAGGACGAGGCGCTGACGCCACGGATCCGCCATACCGCCGCGGCGCTGTGGGCGGTCTACGTCGCGCTGACCGCCGCAGAGACCGCCCTGCTCGCGGGCCCCGGCGGGATGAGCTACTTCGACGCCGTGTGCCACTCCTTCGCGACGCTCGCGGCGGGCGGTTTCAGCACGCACCCGGAGTCGCTCGCCGGCTACGGGCCCGAAGCGCAGTGGATCGTGAGCGCCTTCATGTTCCTCGCGGGGACGTCGTTCGCGCTCCAGTACCGCGCGCTCCGGCGGCCCGTCCTCCTCGCGCGGGACACGGAGTTCCGCGCCTATCTCTGGATCGTGCTGCTCGCGGGCGTCTCCGTCGCGGCGCTCATCGCGGTGCCGCAGGCGCTCGGTGCCGAGGCGTCGCTCCGGCACGCCTTCTTCCAGACGCTTACGCTGCTGACCGCGACCGGATTCGCGAGCGACGACTTCGCGCTCTGGAACGCGGCGCCGCTCATGCTGCTCGGCGCGCTCATGTTCATCGGCGGCTGCGCGGGCTCGGCGGCAGGCGGCCCGAAGGTCGTCCGCATCGTCGTCCTCGCGAAGTTCCTCGGCCGCGAGATCCTCTTCGCGCTCCACCCGCGGGCGGTGCGCGTCGTGCGCCTCGGCGGCCGCGCGCTGCCGTCGGAGACGCTCCGCGGCATCGTCGGCTTCCTCATCGCCTACTTCGCGACGTTCGCCGTCGGCGCGGTGCTCGTCGCCGTGATCGAGAACGACCTGACGATCGGCATCACCGGCTCGATCGCGACGCTCGGCAACATCGGCCCGGGCTTCGGACGCGTCGGGCCGATGGAGACGTTCGCCCACCTGTCGCCGCTGACGAAGCTCATCTTCACGGCGGAGATGTGGGTGGGGCGGCTCGAGGTGATGACCGTGCTCGTCCTCTTCCATCCCGACGCGCTGCGCGCGCTCTTCGGCCGCCGTGCGACGCGATCTCAGGGGGCTCCGGGGGCGGCGCCCCCGCCCTCCCCCGCGCCCCCTCCCACCCGGGAGAGCAGCTCGAGCGAGTAGAAGAGGGCCGCGCCCACCGCGGTGCCGCCGAGGATGTACCACGGCCATGGCCCGAAGAGGTCGAGGATCGAACCCTCGGGCTTCCGGCAGAGCCACATGTAGTTCGCGCCGAGCGCCCAGTCGATCGCGCCGACCGCCGCGGCGTACGCCATCGTGAGGAGCGTCGCGCGCCGAGAGGAGCCCCGGCGCGGCCGGAGCCCCATGCCGAGGAGGTGGAAGACGCCCGCGAGGGCCGCCGCGTGGACGACGAAGTAGCGCCACGTGTCGGGGTCGTCGGCGCCGGGGATGGACCCCGGCGGCGTGAGCATCGCCTGCGTGACGCCCCCGAGGCCCCAGAAGTAGGCGAGCTCGAAGAGGACCAGCCGGCGCGTCCAGAGCGCCAGCGCGCAGACGGCGGCCGCCGCGTCGCAGAGCTGGAGCGGGAGCGCCCGCGCGAGCGTGAGCTCGCCGTACATGTGGCGCACGATCGGGTCGGCGGCCATCGCCGCGACGATCACGTACGCGAGGCTCCTCGTGAAGGGCGACGCGGCCGGCCGGTCGCGCAGGCGCCGCCCGCACGCCGCGGCGGCGGCCATGCCGAGGGCCGAGAGGGCGAGGAGGGCCAGGTGGGCGGGCCCGAACCGCTGCACGGGCCCTACGATAGCGATTCCTCCCCGGCGCGGCCCCGCTGAGCTAGAGTAGCGCGACATGAGCGGGCCGCGGAAGAAGGAGAAGACGCTCAAGGACCTGCTCCCGACGGACGTTCTCGTCCAGCCGCTCAAGGCGGCGACGAAGGAGGAGGCGCTCGGGGAGCTCCTGAACGCGCTCGTGATCCACGGCGCCGCGGACCTCTCGCGGGAGGGTGCGCTGCGCGAGGCCTTCCTCGAGCGCGAGAAGGTGGCGTCCACGGGCATCGGCAACGGCCTCGCGATCCCGCACATCAAGAGCAAGTTCGCCGAGAAGATGACGATCGGCGTCGGGACGTCGGAGCGGGGCATCGACTTCGGCGCCCACGACAGCGAGCCCGCCCGGATCATCGTGATGTGGATCTGCCCGCCGGCCGAGACGCAGGCGCATCTCGCGCTGATGCGCGGCCTCGCGGCGATGGGCCGCGAGGCGGGAAACATCGAGAAGCTCGCGAAGGCGCGCGACCGGCGCACCTTCCTCGCCGCCTCCGAGGCGATCTCCGTCGAGAAGTAGGGCGTACCCGGTACGCCCCCCGGCGCCGGTATCGTCTTGCGGCGCAGCGACTTGCGGCGGGACGGTGCGGACTTGCCGTCCGCATTCTGGCGGTGGCGCGGCGGGCGGGTAGGGTCTTCCTTCCATGCGGAAACTGCTCCCCGTTCTCGCGCGCCTCGGCGTCTCCCTCTGGGCCGGCGCCGTCGCTGCCGTCGCGTTCGTCGTCGCGCCGCGCGTCTTCGGGTTCCTCGCCGACCCGCCGCGCGCGGGCGAGCTCATGGGGCCGATCTTCCGGAGGATCGACCTCTTCGGCGTCGGCGCCGCGGTCCTCTTCGCTGTCGCGGCGCGCGGCAGCCGCTGGCGGTTCGCGCTCGCGTGCCTCCTCGGCGCGGCGGCGGCCGTGAACGCGTTCATCCTCGGCCCGGGCATCAGGGGCGGGAAGAGCGAGCTCCACGGCCTGTCGGAGGCGGTCTGGGGAGCGATTCTCCTCGGGACGCTGGTCCTCGCCCTCGCCGGCCCCCGGACCCCCTCTCAATCCCAGCCCTGAAGGTTCCGGCGCGCGACCGCCGCCAGAGCCTCCACGTGGTCCGCCCGGTCGTTGAGCGCCGGGACGTAGCGGAACCGCCCGCCGCCCGCATGCTGGAAGATCTCGCGGTTCTCCTGGCCGATCTCCTCGATCGTCTCGAGGCAGTCCGCGGAGAAGCCGGGGCAGAGGACGTCCACGCTCTCGAGCTTCCCGCGCCCCCAGAGGGCGAGCGTCTCATCCGTGTAGGGCTTCAGCCACTCCTCGCGCCCGAACCGCGACTGGAACGCGACGTGACACTCGGCGCCGAGCTCCGCGGAGAGGAGCCGCGCAGTCTCCTCGCACTCCTTCCGGTAGGGGTCGCCGAGGTCCACGTACCGCCGCGGGAGCCCGTGGAACGAGAGCAGGAGCCGCTTCGCGGGCCCGCCCTCCTCCCACGCCTCGCGGACGCTGCGCGCGAGCGCCCCGATGTAGCCCGGGTCGTCGTGGTAGGAGCGCACCGTACGTACTTCCGGCACAACGCGCATCCGCTTGATCGCGTCGCCGAGCGCGTCGAACGTGGACGCCACGGTCGCCGCCGCATACTGCGGGTAGAGCGGCAGCACGAGCACGCGACCGCAGCCCTTCGCCATGAGCTCGTCGAGCGCGGCCGCGATCGACGGGTTGCCGTAGCGCATGCCGAGCGCGACCGGGAGCCCGAGCTTCTCCTCGAGGAGCGCGCGCTGCCGCTTCGAGATGGAGAGGAGGGGGGAGCCCTCGGGGGTCCAGACCTTCCCGTATGCCTCGGCGGACTTGGGCGAACGGCGGGGAAGGATGAGGAGCTCGAGGAGAGGGATCCACTTCCAGCGGGGCAGGTCGATCACGCGCGGATCCCTCAGGAACTCCCGGAGGTAGCGCTTCAGCGCAGCGGGCGTGGGGGCGTCCGGGGTCCCGAGGTTCGAGACGAGGATGCCGGTGGACGGTCGCTCGGCCTTCATGTCTATTGGAGGAGCGATGGATGATCCCAGAGGGGAAATCGAGCGCCTAAGAAAACTGGTCGATGCGAGCCATGCCTTGCACTCGACGCTCGATCTTGACCAGCTCCTGGAGCTGATCCTCGACGCGGCGGCGCATGGCGTCGGCGCGGATCGCGGCACGGTCTTCCTCCTCGACGGCGAGGAGCTGTGGTCGCGCGTGCTCTCCGGCGACAAGAGGCTCGAGATCCGGCTGCCGCTGGGGCAGGGGATCGCGGGGGCGGTGGCGAAGACCGGCGAGACCGTGCGGATCGAGGACGCGTACGAGGACCCGCGTTTCGACCGGAGCTGGGACGCGAAGAGCGGCTACCGCACGCGCACGGTCCTCACCGCGCCGATCCGGAACCGGGCGGGCGGGATCGTGGGCGTCTTCCAGCTGCTGAACAAGCACGGGGGGCTCTTCGACGAGGAGGACGAGCGCTACCTCGAGGGCCTCTCGATCCATGCGGCGCTCGCGGTCGAGAACGCGCGGCTCCACTCATCCGCGCTCGAGAAGGAGCGGTACGACCGCGAGGTGAAGCTCGCGCAGGGCGTCCAGCGGCAGCTCCAGCCGGAGCGGATGACGCTGCGCGAGAACGGCCTCCACGTGGCCGGGATGAACGAGCTCTGCGAGGACGCGACGGGGGACTACTACGACGTGCTCTCGCCGCTGCCGGAGGGGCGGATCGGCATCGCGATCGGCGACGTCAGCGGCCACGGGCTCCAGGCGGCGCTCGTGATGGCGGAGGCGCGCGCCTTCCTGCGCGCGTTCGCGAAGACGGCGCCGTGGCTCGACCGCGCGCTCGCGCTCATGAACGACGCGCTCGTGCCCGACATGGCGGACGGGAAGTTCCTGAGCCTCTTCGCCGCGTTCATCGACCCGAAGGACGGCCGGATGGAATGGTGCAACGCGGGTCACAACCCGCCGATGCTCTTCCGCGCAGGCGACCGGAGCGTGAGGCTGCTCGAACGGACGGGCCGGATCCTCGGCATCCTGCCCGGCGAGCCGTGCGGCCCCGGAGCGCCGCTCAGGCTCGAGCGGGGCGACGCGCTCCTGCTCTACACCGACGGCGTGACGGAGGCGAGGGGGGCCGATGGGGAGCTGTTCGGCCCCGAGCGCCTGGCGGATGCGCTGAAGGCCGCCGCCGACCGGGAGCCCGAAGCGATCCTCGACGGGGTGCGCGCGACGGTCCGCGCCTTCACCGGCGCCACGAAGAACGACGACGACGTGACCATGCTCGCTGTCAAACGGGTATCCCATACCGATTGTTAAGGCGTAAGTCGTTGGGTTGCAACGCCTTGCGGCGGGAGGGTGCGGCATTGGGGTCCGCAGCCCCCGGCCGCCCGCCCGGCTCCTTCCGTGCTAGCTTTCGCGTGGCGTGAGTATCGACGACCGCATCCTCCGGGCCTTCTCCGAGGAGAACGGCTTCCCGCTCGAGCCGCACCTCCTCGTGCTCGCGCTCATGGGCTCGAAGAGCCACGGCACCTACATGCCGCCGGACGAGCCCGACGGCATCGACGACGTCGACCTCATGGGCTTCGTCGTCCCGCCGCTCGAGTACCACCTCGGCCTCCCGCGCTGGCACCACTGGGTCTTCAAGCACGAGGAGCTCGACGTCGTCCTCTACGGCCTCGACAAGGCCTTCCGGCTGCTCCTCAAGGGCAACCCCAACATCGTCGGGGTCCTCTGGCTCCGCGACGAGGACTACGTCCATTGCCACCCGGCGTTCCACCTCCTGCGCGAGCGCCGCGACCTCTTCTCGTCGCAGGCGGCCTCGGACGCGTTCACCGGCTATGCCGCCGCTCAGCTGAAGCAGATGCAGGCATTCAACCTCGAGCGCATCGCCGACTACGAGGCGATGACGACGCGGATCGAGGCGAAGGGGAGCGTCCGCCTCGTGCTCGAGGCCGACAGCGCGCAGACGAAGCACCTGTCGGCGCTCTGGCAGATCCCTGCCGAGACGCTCCTCGACTTCAAGAAGCTCCACCGCCAGCACTTCAGCAGCTACATGGGCGCGAAACGGAAGGCGCTCGTCCGGCGGTTCCAGTACGACGTGAAGAACGCGGCGCACCTGATCCGCCTCCTCCGCATGGGAACGGAGTTCCTCGCGACCGGCCGCCTGAAGGTCTTCCGCGAGGAGGACGCGGACGAGCTGAAGCGCATCAAGCGCGGCGGCTGGACGCTCGAGCAGGTGAAGGCCGAGGCGCAGCGCCTCTTCGACGGGATCGAGGAGGCCAGGGCGCGGTCGCCGCTGCCCGCCGGGCCGGACGCCGAGGCGGCCGGGGCGGTGCTCCTCGGGATCCACCGCCTCGTCCTCGGGCTCAAGAGCCCTGGCGCGGAGGTGGGCCCGCGCATCCTCGACTACTCCGCGTACGGCGAGCACCTGCCCATGTGGGCAGGGATGGAGGTCCGCACGGGTCCCCGCGACGGCGAGGCCGTCGAGATCGGGATCGACGAGTCGGGCGCCGTCCGGCTCGGCGACGCGGCGGTCACGCTCGACGAGCTCATGTCTCGCATGCACGACCTTGCGGGACGCTCGGAGCGGGAGATGCTCCGCGGCAAGCCCTCGCGGTTCGTGGCGTCGATCGCCTTCGGAGCGGCGACGCCGTGGCAGCACGTCCTCTGGGTGATGTCCGTCTGCAGCGAGGTCGGGTACGGAAAGTTCGAGTTCGCCGAGGGCGGAAGACAGCTCCGGATCGTCCTCCCGCGCGGGCTCGACGGCATCCCTCCCGGGGGGCTTCGCGGCGACGAGATCCCGTCGCCGATCGAGATGGTCGTGGCGGTCGACATGGAGCGCGATGCCGAAGGGGTCGCGTATCGCCTCGGTCGCGAGATCGTGCGCGAGGCGGCGGCAGTTGACGGCTGCGTGCAAGCGCACGCGGCAGCCGCCCGCCGCGGGGCGTGCAGCCTCATCGGCGAGATCCGCGCGGGGCACGACGTGCCCGCCGCGAGCGTGCTCGACGTGCTCGGGACCTTCGCGAAGCACGGCGCCGCGGAGGTCCAGTGGCGCGCGGACGCGATCCCCGGCGAGAAGACGCGCCGCCGCAAGACCCTGCCGCCCCCGCGCTGAAGCGGAGCCGCGCCACCCGGGTTCCCCCCGGCCCCCCTCCCTTCTTGACACGGGCGCATTCATGTGACCTAATGGTCACATGACAGCCACGGCCGCGGAGACCGAGGACGCCGTCTTCAAGGCGCTCGCCGACCCGACACGACGGCGGATCCTCGACCTCCTCCGCGCGCGCCCCCGCACGACGGGCGAGCTCTGCGAGAGCTTTCCGACCACGCGCTTCGCCGTCATGAAGCACCTGCGCGTGCTGGCGCAGGCGCGGCTCGTCGTCGCGCGCCGTCGCGGCCGCGAGCGATGGAACGTGCTCAACCCCGTGCCGATCCGCCGGATCGCGCTCCGCTGGATCCGGCCTTTCGAAACCGAACGCGCCGATGCGCTCCTGCGCCTGAAGCGCCTCGTGGAGGAACCGCTTTGAACCTCATCGAACACACGCTCGAGATCGGGATCGCCGCGCCGCCGCCCCGCGTCTGGAAGGCGCTCACGGGCCAGGTGTCGTCATGGTGGCATCCGCGCTTCTTCACCCGCGAGGGCGCGCTGGCGTTCGTCGTCGAGCCGCACGTGGGCGGCCGCCTCTACGAGGACTGGGGCGACGGGACGGGCCTCCTCTGGTACACCGTCGCGGGCGTCACGGAGAACGAGCTGCTCCAGCTCTGGGGCGACATCGACAGCAGGCACGGCGGCCCCGCGCGCCTGCACACGACCTTCCGCCTCCGCGCCGAGGGGAACGGCTCGGTCCTCCGGCTCGAGGAGTGCGCGTTCGGGAAAGTCGACGAGAAGCTCCGGAAGAGCCTCGAGAAGGGGTGGAGGATCCTCATCGACGGCTGCCTGAAGGTGTTCGTGGAGACCGGCAAGCCGCCGCGCGAGTGGCCGGCGTTCTGATCCGGGGGGGCTCCGGGGGCCGCGTCGCGGCGGCCCCCCGCGGGCATCTTCAAGGGGGCGCGTCCCGCGCCTTTCCAGACCCGGCTATCCTATGAGGCATCCACGGAGGTAGGCGCATGAAGAGGGCGGCGGTCCTTCTCGTTCTCGGTCTCGCGGCGTGCGGAGGCGGAGGGGGCGGCGGGGGAGGCGGGCAGCTCCAGGCCGCGCCGCTCGTCGTCGCGGCGGGCATGGTCCCGATCGAGCCCGCGCCGGCCGACACGATCAGCGGGGCCGTCGATCTCGCGCGGCTCGGGATCACGGGCGTCACGCGCGTCTACGACCTGACGACGCCCGCCGGCGAGCCCTTCTGCTTCGACCTCCTCACGCGCGGCCCCGGGAACGGGGGGCAGGTGCGCGTGTCCGTCGCCCACGCGGCGGACGGCGGCGCGACGCCCGCGGGCGGACCCGAGACGCTCGGCTTCGCGGGGCTCGTTCCGACGGCGAACGGCGCCTCCGGCCACGAGGAGTGGTTCGACGCCTTCGGCGACGGGTTCGCTCGCATCACGGTGGGCGGCGCGATCGACGCCGACCAGGTGATCGCGGTCGAGGCGGAGACTCCCGAGGGCGACGTGACCGCGCTCATCCGCGTGCGCATCGGCCCGGAGTCGCCGATCAACGTCGCGGCGAAGGCGGGGACGGACTACCCGGGCGTGATGTCGATCGACACGATCTACTCGAGCGACTCCTACCAGTTCGGGCTGCCGGTCTGCGCGATCTCGGGCGACCGCACGACGGTCGTCGCGTACGAGGGCGACGCGTCCGACCCCTACCGGTACGACCGCTACGAGATGCGGATCCAGCACGACCGCGTGACGGGGCTCGTCACGGGCGGTGCCGCGCTCGAGCCGAACCCCGACTCCGGCAACTGGCGCGACCACGAGGTCGCGGCGCTCTACACCGTGCTCGCGCTCGTCCACTGCGGCCTCGCCGAGGTGACGCTCAAGCTCTCCTTCGACCGCGGCGCGACGTTCGGCCAGGTCGCCACGCTCGCGCGCGCCGGCGGCGACGGCACGACCCACCTCGCCACGGTCGAGATGGCGGCCGACTACACGGTCGCCGTCGCCTTCTGGCAGACGCACTTCGGCGGCGCGGAGCTGATGCTCGTCGAGGGGAGCCCGTCGGCCTTCGACGGCAGTGGCTCGCCGACCCGGTTCGCGTTCGGCGCCCCGAAGGTCCTCTACGCGACCTCCGGGGACGTCGCGCCCGTCATCATGGGCCTCGCGTGGTCCCCGGGCGGCGACCTCGTGCTCGGCTACGGGTTCACGAGCTTCTCGTGGAACGAGGCGACCATGGAGACGACCGTGACGACGCAGTTCCGCTGCGCGGTCCGGCTCTTC
>JAKLKT010000081.1 GCA_023150495.1 Planctomycetota bacterium | reverse complement strand
CTCTCGCTCGGCATGTCGCGCGCCACCGCGCTCCGGCGCATCGTGGTGCCGCAGGCGGCGCGGATCGTCGTGCCGCCCGTCGTCAACGACTTCATCGCGCTCTTCAAGGACACGTCGGTCTGCTCCGTCGTGACGATCATCGAGCTGACGAAGCGCTTCTCGGTCCTGTCGCAGGGCACGCAGGCGACGGTCGAGCTGATGCTCCTGACCGGCGCGCTCTACCTGCTCATGAGCTACCCGCTCTCGGTCGTGTCGCGGCGCCTCGAGAGCCGGCTGGAGGCGGCATGATCGAGGTCAAGGGCCTCGTCAAGCGCTTCGGGCGCGCGGAGATCCTCTCCGGCATCACGCTCTCCGTCGCGGCGGGCGAGGTGGCGGCGGTGATCGGCCCCTCGGGCGGCGGGAAGAGCACGTTCCTCCGCTGCATCAACGGCCTCGAGCCCTTCGACGCGGGCGAGGTGCGCGTCGGCGAGCACCGGCTCGGGCCGCACGCGCACGACCCGGCCATGCTGCGCGCGGTGCGCAGGACGGTCGGCTTCGTGTTCCAGCAGTTCAACCTCTTCCCGCACCTGACCGCGCTCGGGAACTGCATCGAGGCGCCGGTGCGCGTCCTCCGCGAGCCGCGCGACGCCGCCGCCGCGCGCGCCCGCGCCATGCTCGGAAGGGTGGGGCTCGCGGGGAGGGAGGACGCCTACCCGAAGGATCTCTCCGGCGGCCAGCAGCAGCGGGTCGCGATCGCGCGCGCCCTCCTGATGCGCCCGCAGGCGATCCTCTTCGACGAGCCGACGTCCGCGCTCGATCCCGTGATGGCCGCCGAGGTGCTGGGCGTGATGACCGACCTCGCGAAGGAGGGGCAGACGATGATCGTCGTCACCCACTCGATGCACTTCGCGAGAAGCGTCGCGGGAAGCGTCCACGTCTTCGCCGGCGGCCGCGTGGTGGAATCCGGCCCGCCGGACCGGGTGTTCTCGGACCCGCGGCACGAGACGACGCGCGCGTTCCTGCGGGAAGCGGGCGTGCGGGGGGCTTGAGGGCGCGCTCCTACTTCCGCTTCTTCCTGGGCGCGGCCTTGGGCTTTTTCGCCTTCCTCTTCGCGGCGGCCTTCCTGCCCCGTGCGGGCGCGGCCTTCGCCTCGGCGGCGGGCTTGCCGTAGCTCGTCGCGCCGCACCAGTCGACGACGACCGCGGGCTGGTCGCCGACGACCCACGCGTCGTGGCCCGAGGGCAGCGCGCTCACGTCGCCCGGCCCGGCGACGAACTCCGTCCCGTCGTCCATCTTGATCGCGAGATGTCCCTGGACGTGGTACTGGAAGTGCGGCGCCTCGCAGCTCTTCGTCTTCGCGATCGGCATCACGTCGTTCGACCAGCGCCAGCCGGGGTAGAACACGAACCGTCCCACGACGCCGCCGCCGATGTTCACGATCTCCGCGTGGCCGTTGGGGAAGGTGCGACGCTCGTCCGGCTGCTCGAACCGCTTGTACTCCGCACTCGCCATGGGCTTCCTCCTCGCGGTTGCCGGGCCGCGAGCAGGCAAGTATAGGGCGTGCGGCGACGGACGCGAGTGCGGGCCGCCGCGGGCGCGGCGCCGCCGGGCCCGGTCCCCCCGGCCCCCCCCGGATCTACCCCTTGAACGTGTCGACGAGGAACGGCTCGGTCACGGCCTCGGTCGCCTCCGCGCCGTCCCCCTTCCGCTCGAAGCACGAGACCGCGAGCCTGACGATGCCGTCGGGCAGCTCCGGCAGCGCGACCTCCCGCTCCCCGCCCGGCGCGATCGCGATCTCCCGAAGCCCCGTGCCGCAGAACCCGCCGGGGAACCTCGTCCACTCCCGCCCCGTCCACTGCTGCGCCGTCACGAGCGCGGACAGCGGCTCGTCCTTCCGGTCGCCGTACGCCCAGAGCGCGATCGCCGTCTTCCGCCGGTTCAGGAGCACCCCCACGCCCGGCGCCTTCACCCGGAACTCGATCCCCTCCGGCGCCTTCCAGGCCTTCCGGGCCTCCTCCAGGGACGTGTCGATCACCTCGAACGCGGCCGGGTCCGAGGAGACGCCGCCGAGGGACACCCGCAGCGCGTACCGGCCCGGCGCGAGCCGCCCGAACGCGCGCCGAAGGTCGCCCGTCACGTACCAGGCGTACCCCCCCGGCTCGACCTCCGCGGGCCCCTTGTACGCGACCGCCTCCTTCGGCAGCGGCCTCCTCGCCGCGGGCTTCCCCCCGGTCTCGAGGATCAGCTCGAGCGCGGGCCGGTCGCCTTCCGCCCCGAAGGCGGCCTTCCCCGCGGAGGCGTTCCGGAGCTGCGCCACGAACTCCACGGCCGCGTACTTCGACGCCGGCGGAACCTGCACGTGCCACTCGAGATCGGCCGCCGCCGCGAGGGGAAGGGGGAGGAGCGCGAGGAGGGGGAGGAAGCGCATGCCCTCTTGGACGGGAACGGGCAGCGCGGGTTCCCCGCGCCCCTCCCTATCCCTTCCTCCAGAGCTCTCTCGTCTCGGTACGGTCGTAGATCGCGAGCTCGTCGCCCGAGAGGACGTACCGGCCCTGGACGGCCCATCCGCCGCCCTGCGGGCGAAGGTGGAGGAACCCCCCCTCGCACCTCCAGCGGCCCTTCGCCACCCCGCGCTCGAAGGTGCCGTCGGCGTTGAAGACGAAGGTCGCCGCGCCGTCCGCGAGGCGCCAGCGGCCGACGAGCTGCGGGTCCACCCGCCCCGGCGCCGCCTTCGTGCGGGTGAGCGTGAGCGGCACCTTCTGGCCGGCGGCGACGTAGGTGTAGGTCCATTCGATCGTGTCGCCGTCGAGGGTCCCCTCGAACGGGACCTCGACGCCCATCTGCGGCTGGCGCACGCTGCCCCGGATCCGGTTGCCCTCGACGGTACCCGAGACGACCGCCTCGACGCCGCCCCACTCCATCGTTCCCGTGGCGCCCGCGCCCGTCACCTCGAGCACGAGGAGCACGGGCTCTCCCTGGTAGGTGCCGGCGAACGTGCCGCCGAAGCCCTTCTCGCCTGCGCAGGCCGCGAGCAGGAGGAGCGTCGCGACGGACCGCCGCATTGCCGGAGAACGTAGCCGATGATGCCGCCGTGTCCATCCTAGAATGCCCCGCATGCGGCGGATCCTGCTCGGCGCGGGCGTGCTCGCGCTCCTCGCGTTCCTGTTCGTCCTCGCGCTGGGGAGCGGGGGCTACGTGGCCTGCGGGAGGGTGCCGGCCCGCATCCGCGGCACCGTCGTCGACGCGGAAACCGGCGCGCCGGTCGAGGGCGCGTCCCTCCTGTCGCTCCTCGACCCGGGGATCGCGAGCGACCCCGAGGGGCTCGCGCAGCGGCGCCGGATCGCGGAGGGGGCCCGCGGGCGCACGGAGGACGGGCACCTCTCGTACGCGACGGCCGCGACCGCGCGCACCGACGCGGGCGGCGCATTCGAGATGACCGTCGCGATCGGCACGTCCTGCACGACGGACTGGCTCGGCCGGGTCGCGAGCCGCTCCCGCGGCACCGCCCACGAGGCCTCCCGCGCGCTGCTCGTCGAGAGGGAGGGCTACGCCGCGCTCGTCCACCTGACGAAGGACGCGGCGTGGGTCGAGAAGCAGGAGGGCGAGATCGTCGGCACGCTGGAGGTCGGCGCGATCCGCCTCGCGCGCGCGCCCTGAGGCCGAGGCCCGGCCCGCGTCGTTTTTCCTCGACATCCCGCACGCGGCAAGGGGTCTCACTTTGGCTGCGGAACGGGCAGGTTCCCGTGGACCCTCCCGGTAATGCTGCGATCATCGGTAGTGGAGGGCAGTGCCGATGCGTGCCGTTGGACACGCCGGCCTCGTCGCGCTCCTGCTCGTCCTCGCGACGTGCGGGGGCGGCGGGGGCGGCTCCCTGCAGTTCAGCTTGCCGGCCGACGGCACCGTGATCGACGCGCCGCTGCGGCTCGCGGTGAGCGGCCCGGGCATCACGCGCGCGACCTTCGACGTCGACGGCGCCGTGGTCGGCGACGACTCCGCGGCACCCTTCGAGTGGACGATCGACGGGGCGGCGTACTCCGGCGACCACGTCGTGACGATCGTCGCGCACCGGGACGACGGGGAGCACGCCGCGTCCGCGACGCTGACCTTCACGGGCGTCGTCTTCCTCGTGCCGGCCGACGGCGCGGTCCTCGACATCCCGACCTCGTTCGCCGCGGAGGGCGCGGCGGTCGCGTCCGTCGAGTTCCGGCTCGACGGCGCGGTCGCCCTGGTCGACGCCGCCGCTCCGTTCTCGTGGACCCTCGACCCGGAGGCGGTCGCCGAGGGCAGCCACGAGGTCACGGTCGAGGCGTTCTTCGCGGGCGGCAGCCGGTCGAGGACGATCTCCGTGCGTACGGTGAAGGACGACGAGCCTCCGCCGGGGGACGTGCTCGCGGCGATCCAGGCGCTCGAGCCCGGCGAGTGGTACGAGATCCCGGACACGCACCTCCGCGACGTCGCGGCGGACCCGGAGCCGCCGGGGAGCGTCGCGGCGGTGATCGGCGCGTGGTGCTCCGGCGCGTACGACACGAAGCGCGACCGGCTGATCGTGTGGGGCGGCGGCCACGGCGACTACTCGGGCAACGAGATCTACGCG
The DNA here is from genome assembly GCA_023150495.1 of Planctomycetota bacterium. Lineage (GTDB taxonomy): Bacteria > Planctomycetota > PLA2 > PLA2 > PLA2 > PLA2. Next base: position 4,801 of record JAKLKT010000081.1, on the reverse strand, counting down.
TTCAGCATGAAGTCCTTCACGTGGAAGCGGCTGAACGAGCCGAGCACGTTCCCGCCCGGCGAGGAGCAGAACCCGCTCAACAAGGTCCGCCACGCCGACGGGGCGCCGGTGTCGCGCCACACGTACGACTATCTCGAGTACGTCCCGTCGGTCGACCGCTTCTTCTCCGGCGGGGGCGCGGGGCTCTGGTGGACCGGGCAGTTCTCCGACCGCACGACCTACATGTTCGACTTCGACACGCTCGCGTGGACGCAGCACGGGGACTGCCCGTGCTACGGCGTCGCGACATCGGCCGTCGGGCCCGACGGGCGCGTGTGGATGCACGGCGCGTTCGACCAGGAGGCGGTCCTCGCGGCGTTCGACGCGGAGACGTCGACGTGGACGAAGTACGCGGCGTACAACCAGTGGATCGGCTACGTGAGGAACGCCGAGATCGACCCGGTCGAGAACAAGTACGTGATGATCGGCGACGGCCAGGTCCGGATCTGGGACCTCGTCACGCCGAACGCGCAGCACGTGGTCGCGACGACGACGGGGACGGGGCCGACCGGCGACACGGGCGACTACCCCGGCGTGGCCTACGACCCGACGGCGAAGAGGCTCGTGGTGTGGAACGGCGGGGCGACGGTCTTCAGCTTCGACGTCGCGACGCTCCACTGGACCGCGCACGCGACGACGGGCGTGAACACGACGCCCCCCGCGGCGGCGCGGAACGGGACGAACGGCCGCTGGCGCTACGTGCCGTCGCTCAAGGTGTTCGTGGTCGTCAACGGCGTCGACGAGAACGTGTTCGTCTACCGGCACTCGTCCTGAAGCGGGGGGGCTCCGGGGGCACGACGGCCGCGGCGCCCGCCTGCCGATAGCAATGGCATGAGGCGTCACCTCGCGCCGGCCCTGTCGCTCGCGCTCCTCGCGGCGGTGTCCGGCTGCGTGACGAAGAAGGTCCGGAAGGCGCTCGAGGAGGATAGCCGCGCGTCGCTGACCGTGAGCGGCGACGAGGCCGTGCTCGCGGCGGTCCGCTCGGGGCTCGGCCGGTTCGAGGACGTGAAGGCGACGTTCGAGACGGTCGAGAAGGGCGTCGAGGTCGTGCGGCTCGTGGCGGCGTACGCGGAGCTGATGGAGGCGCTGACGTGGCTCGTCGCCCAGAACCTCCGGCTCATCGCCAACGACGAGGTCACGAGGTCGCTTCTCGCGGCCGTGCTCAAGTAGCCGCGCTCCCCCGCCCCCGCGAAGGAGCACGCGCCGTTGAAGGACGAAGGAGGCGGCCCCGGGAGCCGGCCGATCCGTCCTCCGCCGTTCGGGAGGCCGGAGCCGACCTACGGCATTGAGCCTAGAGCCTGTTCATGGCGGAGAGGTAGGGATTCGAACCCTAGAGAGCCTTGCGGCCCTACCGGTTTTCGAAACCGGCCCATTCGACCACTCTGGCACCTCTCCGTGAAGTCCCGTAGTCTAATGCCCATAAGGGGTTACGGCCAGTCTTGGTCTGTCGCCGAGGACCGGAGCCCCGCGGAGGTGCCCCATGCGCCGACGGATGCTCGCCGCCCTCCTCGCCGTCCTCGCCCCGCTCCCCCTCGTCGCCCTCTTCCCGGATCGCGCGGAGGCGGAAGAGCCCGGGACGGACGCCGCGCCCGCGCCGAAGGAGATCGTCGCCTCGCTCATGAAGGCCCTCCACGCGAACAAGGGCGCCGTCCGCATCGGCATGAGCGTCGCGGCCGCGGAACGCGCGACGCCCGGAGCGGCGAACCACATCGACGAGCGCATCCTCCCGCTCCGGGGATCCTTCCTCGACAAGGAGGGACGGCTGAACGGGACCCTCGACTGGGACGTGGACCTCGGCAAGGGGACGAAGGTCGGCCTGATCCGGGCCGTGGCCCTCACGGGACGCTTCGACAGGAAGGACATGGGGAAGGCGATCGTCGCCGCGGGCAAGGAGATCGGCATCGCGCTCGAGCCCGACGAGAAGAACAAGGACACCTGGTTCGACGCGGGCGCCTCGGGCGTCGAGATCTGGGTCACGATCGGCGACGGCGTCATCGTCGTCGATGCCCAGATCCTCGTGGAGTAGCGGCCGCCCGAAACGGCGATCCGCGGGTAGCATCGAACTCCCATGCGCCCCTCCCCCCGCACCCCCCACCTCCTCGCGCTCTTCGCCCTCGCGGCCGCGTGCTGGGGCTCGGAACCCGAGGAGGGCGCGAAGCCGAAGGAGTCACCGATGGTCAAGGTCCGCGTCTTCAACGCCCAGGGGGAGCTCGTCGGCCCCGTCGCCTCGGCGAAGGTCGTCAGGTCCGACGCCGAGTGGCGGAAGCAGCTCACGCCCGAGCAGTACCGGATCACCCGGAGCGCCGGCACCGAGCGCCCCTTCTGCGGCACGCTCCTCGACAACAAGCGCGAGGGGATCTACGCCTGCGTCTGCTGCGGGCTGCCCCTCTTCTCGAGCGCCTCCAAGTTCAACTCCGGCACCGGCTGGCCGAGCTTCTTCCAGCCGATCGGCAAGGAGAACGTCGCCGAGCGCGTCGACGAGAGCCACGACATGGTCCGCACCGAGATCAACTGCGCCCGCTGCGACGCGCACCTGGGCCACGTGTTCGACGACGGCCCCCGCCCGACCGGGCTGCGCTACTGCCTCAACTCGGAGTCGCTCGTCTTCACCGACCTCGCCGACGCGAGGAAGCTCGCCGACCCGGCCGCCGGGACCGCCGCGAAGCCCGCCGGCACGGCGACCGCGGTCTTCGCAGGCGGCTGCTTCTGGTGCGTCGAGGCGGTGTTCGAGGAGCTCGACGGCGTGATCGAGGCGACCTCCGGATACGCCGGCGGCACGAAGGAGACCGCGAACTACAAGGCGGTCTGCAGCGGCACGACCGGCCACGCCGAGGCGGTCCGGATCACGTACGACCCCGGAAAGATCACCTACGTGGACCTCCTGAAGGTCCACTTCGCGACCCACGACCCGACGACCTTGAACCGGCAGGGCAACGACGAGGGCCCTCAGTACCGCTCCGCGATCTTTTTCGCGAACGACGAGGAGAAGGCGCTTGCGGAGGCGTTCCTCGAGGACGTCGCCGAGGCGAAGGTCTTCAGGAGCCCGGTCGTGACGACCCTCGAGCCGCTGAAGGAGTTCTACGAGGCCGAGGCCTACCACCAGAACTACGTCTGCACGAACCCCGGCCAGCCGTACGTCCGGGCGGTCGCGCTGCCGAAAGTCGAGAAGGTTCGACAGAAGTTCAAGGACCGGCTCAAGGAGGCGTCCCCGCTCGGCAGATAGGGAGGGGCGCGGGGAACCCGGAGCGCCTCGGGAACGCGCCTGATTCTCCCGGGCGCCCTAGGGAAGGCGCCTCTCCTCGCTACAATGGCGGGTGTCGGAGAACCTGGGCACCCCCCGCGAAGCGTGGATCCGCGCGCTCGTCTCGCGCGTCACGCTCGCCCGCGGCTACAAGAGCGCGCTCGGCGGCGTACTGAAGCGCCTCTGCCGCTCGGGCGGCTGGGTCTACGCCGAGGCCTGGATCCCGACCCACGACGGGAAGGGCCTCAAGATGGGCCCTGTCTTCGCCCGCGGCCGGAGCGACGAGGTCTCCGCGTTCCGCCAGCGGGGCCGCGAGCTCGGCTTCCGGCCCGGCCAGGGGCTCGTCGGCCAGGTGTTCGAGACGGCCATGCCCCGGTGGGTCGCCTCGCTCGCCGCGGGCGGCAACGATCTCCCCCGCCGGCAGGCGCTCGCGCGCGAGGCGGGATTCCTCTCCGCCGCGGCCTTCCCGGTGCTCGTGAACGACCGCCCCACCGCGGTCCTCGTCTTCTACGGCGACGAGATGCGCGAGCAGGATCCGGCGCTCGTCGACAAGGCGGGCGTCGCGCTCGCGGCCGTGGGCCCGGCGCTCGAGCAGAAGCGCGTCGAGATGAACGTGCGGGCCCAGGCGCGGCAGCACGAGGTCGTGGCGAACATCGGGCTCCGTGCGCTCGACAAGAGCACGGACATCTCCTCGCTCCTCGGCGAGGCCGCGGCGCTCGCCGCGAAGACGCTCGACGCGGACGCGGCCTCCGTGCTCGAGCTGCACGAGGACGGGCGGCTCACGGTGCGCGCGGGCGCCGGCTGGCCCGCCGACGCGGCGGAGTCGACGATCTCCGAGCCCTACTTCGCGCACGTGCTCGCCGCGGGGAAGCCGGTCGCCGTCCCGAGCTTCCGCGCGGACGGCGGGTTCCCCCCGCCCTCCCTCTTCGCCGCGCTGGGCGCGCGGAGCGCCGCCACGGCCGTCGTTCCCGGCCGCGCGCGCCCGCTCGGGCTCCTCTGCGTCGTCGCGAGGGACCGGCGGCGATTCACGGAGGATGCATTCCTCCGCGCGCTCGCGCAGGTGCTCGGCGTGGCGATGGAGCGCGACCGCGCGGAGCGCGACCTCGAGCGCGAGCGCGCCCGCCTCGCCGAGGAGCTCGAGGAATCGCACGAGAAGCTCCGGCAGGCGGACCGGCTGCGCGCGATCGCCACGCTCGCGGCCGGCATCACGCACGACATGAACAACGTGATGCTGCCCGCGCTCTGCCGGCTCGACGCGATCGAGGCGGCCGGGCTTCCGGCCTCCGCGGCGAGGGAGGTCGAGGGGGTCCGGGGGGCGTTCGACAAGCTCCGCAAGCTCGCGCGCGGGCTCCAGCTCGTCGCGACGAACCCGGAGAACGGCGTCTCCTTCCCGGCCTCGACGCGGCTCGAGCCGTGGTGGCGCGAGGTCGGCGGGCTGCTCGCGCTCGCGCTCCGGCGCGACGTGCAGCTCACCGCGACCTTCCCGGAGGGGCTGCCGCCCGTCGCCGCGGCGCCGCCGCA
>JAKLKT010000080.1 GCA_023150495.1 Planctomycetota bacterium | reverse complement strand
CGGAGCGTGCTCCGCCGCCGCGCGATGGAGGTGCGGCGCGAGGAGGACCGCCGGGCGGCGCGCGAGGGGAAGAGGGAAGCGCCGCGGCCGGTCGGCCCGGAGCTGCTCGAGCGGCTCGAGCTCGAGCAGGCGGTCGCGCAGGCCGTGGGCGGCCTCCCGGAGCACTACCGCGACGTGGTCCTTCTCCGGTACTTCGAGGAGCTGCCGCCGCGCGCGATCGCGAAGCGGCTCAACGTGCCCGTGGAGACGGTGCGCACGCGGCTGAAGCGCGCGCACGAGCTTCTCCGCGAGCGGCTGCTCGAGGTCCGGCGCGACTGGCGCAGCGGGATGCTTCTCCTCGCATGGCCCGGCTCCCTCCTCGGAGGACTCGCCGTGGAGACGAAGAAGATCGCCGCGGGCGCCGTCGTACTCTGCCTTCTGCTGCTCTCGGTGCTGGTATGGAGGGGGGCCGGGGGGAACCACGAGCCCAAGCGAACGAGCACGGCGCGGGGAACGCAGCCGGCGCCGGCGCCCGAAGCCACGCCCGCTCCGGAAGAGACGACGGCGCCCGACGCGCGGGCACCCGGAGGGGCGGTGTTCGGCGTGATCGCGGGGCCGCTGCCGGTGCTCGAGGGGACGGAGCCGCTCGCGGTCGTTTGCGTGCTGCGCGGGAATGCGGAGCTCGCGTCGGGGCGGTTCCCCCCGGGCCCCTTCCGCGTCGAGTACGAGCGCGCGGCGAACGACCGCTGCGTGGCCGAGATCCGCGCGCCCGGCACGCGGTTGCAGGCTTTCGCCCTGCCGTCCGCGGAGACGGACCTCGGCGAGATCCGCTTCTACCAGGCGCTCCTCTACGGCGGCCGGGTGCTCGACCTCGAGGGCAACCCGATCCCGGGCGCGATCGTCCGCATCCGGCACGAGCCCGGCTGGTACGGCGCGAGCGAGCCGGCCGGCAAGGACGGCGGATACCGGATCGACCTCGACGAACCGACGAACTTCCCGGTCGACCGGCAGGGGAACCTCGCCGGTCCCCTGCTGGACGTGCGCGTGCAGGAGGGATGGCTCGGGCCGTACTACGCCTCGCCCGCGGGCTTCCGCAACCGGCACGACCTGCGCGTGGACCTCGCCGAGGCCGAGCCGGAACCCGTGCTCCGGATCGTCTCGGGCGGGCAGCCGGTCGTGGGCGTCCGCGTGGGCGTGCACGAGGATCGGGCCGGCCGATCCTCGCTCGGGGATCCATTCGCGACGGGCGTCACCGGGGAAGACGGCTGCGTGTGCGTCCCATGGCGACCCGACCTCAATTGGGCGCTCGCCACGATCGAGCGGCCCGAGGGCACGGTGCACGCGAGCCTCCTTCGCGACGAGCTCAATCGCCCCGTGCACGAGATCGACGTCGGGAAGCTCGCGCGGGTCGCGGTCGAGTTCGTCCTGCCGGACGGCAAGCCGGCGGAGGGCGCGCGCGTGGGGCTCCATGGCACATGGAGGCCGGACACGCCGGGGAAGCCGCTCTCGTCGCCGCGGGCCCAGTCACCGGCCTACGAGCCGGGCGCCGTGCATGCCTCGCTCTACGGGATCGTGCCAAGGGACGGCATCGTGCGCTGGTCCTTCCCGGTGGAAGCGCCGGAGGCGGGGTCGTTCACGCCCACGGGCTGGTTCGCGAGGCTCCGGGACGGCCGCACGTTCCTGAGCGAGTGCGCGGAGTTCCCGTCCGTGCGGCCCGGCGACGGCCCCGTCCGCGTCGTCCTCGAGCCGAGCCCCGCGGATCCGCCGTTCGTCCGGGTGCGGTTCCGGGACGGCAGGGGCCCGGTCCGGCCGGAGCGCGCGGGCCTCCGAATCCTCCCGCAGGGGGCTGCCGACAGCATTCAACTCGGAGAGGAAGTGGACGGTGTCGCCTGGTGCCTGCTGCCGTCATGGGTCTCCGAGTGCCTCGACGCGAGCGGGATCGACACGGTCGAGATCTACGTCGGGATCGCAGGTCGCCCTCCGGCCACCGCGAAGCTGCCCGCCGCGCTGTTCTTCGGGGCCGTGCGGGACGGCACCGACCTGACGGTCGAGATCGGCGAGACGAGACCCGCGGCGTTCCGCATCGCGCGGCCGAACGGAGAGCCGGCGCGGAACGTCCTCCTCACCCTGGTCCCCGAGCCTGCCGACCACATCACGGCGGGCCACGACCGGCTGCAGGCGATCGCGGACGACGCCGGCGGGGTCGTGCTGGATTGCCGGCCCGACCTCGCGTACGCGGTCGTCGCGTTCGACCTCGCTACCGGCGAGGGGGCGCGGATCGACGACTTCCGGGCCGGCGGTGCGCCGCGCGACCTCGTGCTCGAGACGCCGCGGCGAACGCGGGTACGCGTCGTGGTCCCGGATGGGGCTCCGGCGCCGAAGGCCGGGGTGCAAGTCGAGACCCGGCCGCGGTACCTCGCGCCCGTGCTCTACGGGATCGCGGGCGAGGACGGGTGGGCGGAGCTGCCGCGCGTCGTGCCTGGCATCTTCGTCCTCGACATCACGGCGTGCGACCGGCGGCTGATGCGGAAGGACGCCGAAGGGCGGCCGCAGCTGCCGATGATCACGCACTCCATGATCGTGCCGATGGCGTCGGTGGACGACGGGGACACGGTCACGGTCCCGATGCGCGACGACGTCGCGAGGTGGGTCGCCGAGGGCAAGTGACGCGCGCGGGCCGGGTATAGTCTCCGGCCATGCGGTTCCTCCTCCCTTCTCCCGCGGCCCTCATCTGCCTCCTCCTCCTCGGGGCGCCCGCGCGCGCGGGGGACGCGGACGGGAAGGTGCTCGCGCTCCTCGCGGAGGACCTCGAGGAGCAGATGCGGCGGCACCCCACGTGGGCGTCCGAGCGCGGCGACCGCCGGTTCGACGACCTCCTGACGGACGAGAGCCCCGAGGCCATGCGCGACGCGGTCGAGCACGCGCGGCTCAGGCTCGAGGCGCTCGGCGCGATCGACCGCACCGCGCTCTCGCCCGCGGTCGCGACGCACGCCGCGCTCCTCGAGCACGTGCTCCGCGAACGGATCGGGTGGGCGGCGTTCCACCCCGAGCAGACGCCCGTCACGCAGCTCGGCGGGCCGCAGCGCGACCTGCCGGAGATGCCCGCGCAGCTCTCGTTCACGACCGACAAGCACTTCGCGGACTACATCTCGCGGCTCGACAAGGTGCCGGCGTACCTCGACCAGATCACGGCGAACATGCGCGCGGGGCTTGCCGCGGGCCGGACGCCGCCCCGGGTGACGATGGGAGCGGCCGCGGAGCAGGCGCTCGCGAACGGCACCGAAGCGCAGGCGGCGGACCCGACGACCCACGCGATGTACCCGCCGTTCCTCCGGGCGGACCATCTCCTCGCGCCGCGCGCGAAGGCGGCGATCGCGCAGCGCGTCGTGCCCGCGTTCCGGAAGTTCGGCGAGTTCCTCCGCGACGAGTACATCCCCAAGTGCCGCGAGTCGATCTCGGCGTCGTCGAGCGTCGACGGGATGGAGTGGTACCGCGCGCAGCTGAGGCACCACACGACGCTCGACCTCGAGCCCGAGGCGATCCACGCGCTCGGGATGAAGGAGGTCGAGCGGATCCGCGCCGAGATGGCGGAGGTGATCGCGCGCACCGGCTTCGAGGGCGACTTCAAGGCGTTCACGGAGCACCTGCGCACGGACCGCCGCTTCTACTACACGGACGCCGAGGACCTCCTCGCCGGCTACCGCGCGCTCGCGAAGCGCATCGACGCGGAGATGCCGAAGCTCTTCGGGAGGCTGCCCCGGCTGCCGTACGGGGTGAAGGAGATGCCCGCGTTCATCGCGCCCGCGTCGCCGACGGCCTACTACTACCGCGGCTCGATCGAGAACGGCGTGCCGGGCTACTTCGTGGCGAACACGTTCCGGCTCGACCAGCGGCCGAAGTACGAGATGGTGCCGCTGACGCTCCACGAGGCGGTGCCGGGCCACCACCACCAGATCGCGCTCTCGCAGGAGCTCGAGGGGATGCCGGAGTGGCGGACGACGCTCTCGTTCACCGCGTTCGTCGAGGGCTGGGGGCTCTACGCGGAGCGGCTCGGGATCGAGATGGGGCTCTACAAGGACCCCTACGACGACTTCGGCCGCCTCTCGTACGAGATGTGGCGCGCGATGCGGCTCGTCGTCGACACGGGAATCCACGCGAAGGGCTGGGCGCGCGAGCGCGCGGTCGAGTTCATGCTCGGGAACAGCGCGCTCACGAGGCAGAACGTCGAGCGCGAGGTGGACCGCTACATCGCGTGGCCGGGCCAGGCGTGCGCGTACAAGATCGGGGAGCTGAAGATCCGCGAGCTGCGCGCGGCGGCGGAGCGCGCGCTCGAGGACCGCTTCGACCTGCGCGCGTTCCACGACATGCTCCTCGAGGAGGGCGCGATCCCGCTGCCGCTGCTCGAGGCGCGCGCGGGAGCCTGGATCAAGGCGAGGTGAGGGGGAGGCCTTGGGCCATCCGATGGCACAAGGCCGGGGGCTCCGCGGGCCGGCTTCGGCCCCCCGGCCCCCCCCGATTCACGGCCGAGCGGGCTGGATCCCCGCGGCCTTCGACAGCTCCTTCCGCACGCGCTCCACGCGCTCGACCTCGCCCTTCGCAGGGAAGCGCTCGTAGAAGCCGTCGGCCTTGAACGCCGGGCGCATGTCCGCCCAGGGCTTCAGGCGCTGCTGCCAGCGCTGGACCCGCCCCTCGACCGGGATGCCGTCCTCGCGCGCGAGGTCGAACGCCACGCGGATCATCGCCTTGATCGTGACGGCGCGCGTGACCATGGAGCTCGCGCTCCCCCACGCCTGCCCCCATGCCTTCTCGGCGGCCTTGAGGAAGTCGCGGATCACCTCGTACTTGCGTCGGGCCTCGGCGACGCCCGCGGAACCCTCCGGCACCGCCGCGCGCCCCTTCGGCCGGACCTCGCGGTGGACCTCGTTGAAGAGCTCCGCCTGGAGGATCCACTTCGCCTGCTGGCTGCGGCCGCCGAGGCGGTTGATCCGGTAGCGCAGGGGGCTATCGCCCTCGTCGTAGAGCATCGAGACGACGCGCGCAGCGAGCTTCCTGTCCGGCGCCGCCCACGAGACGCGCTCGTAGAGGTCCACGAGGTGGCTCTTGTTGATGCGCGTCGGCGTCGAGTTGATGATCACGAACATCTCGGTCGCGAAGTCGTCGCTGCGCGAGTCGAAGACCATGCAGGGGACGTGGATGTTGGCCGCCTCCGCGGGGTGCTTCGCCTGGTAGAAGTGCAGCGCCGCCAGGCGGTGCTGCCCGTCGATGACGAGGAACTTCTGGTCCGGCTCGGTGAGGATGCCCGCGGTCTTGTTCTCGCCGAGCGGCGTGAAGCGGAGCCGCTCCCCCGTGAAGAGGAGGACGCTGCCCGGGATGGGAGGCTGCTTCTCCGCGGTCTCGTAGAAGTTCTCGATCTGCGCGACCTTGCGCTTCGACAGCTGGCGCTGGAAGGCCTTGTCGGTGCGCTCGATCCCCGAGATGAACTTCGCGATCTCGTCGTCCGCCTTCGCCTCCTCGGCCTCGATCGTGTCGCCCTCCATGTAGTAGCGGCTGATGAAGCGGACCTTCCGGAGGAGCGCCTCGGCCGGGTAGGCGACGAAGTAGAAGACGCTGTCCTTCTGGCGGATCTGGGTCGCGAGCATCCGCCCAGCATCCCCAAGGAGCGCAAGGATTCAAGACGGAAAGAGGGGGGGTCCGGGGGCCGCCGCCAGGGGGGAACCCGGGCCGCCCGGTATAGTCTTGGGCCATGCGCGGCCCCCTGCTCCTCTGCCTCGCCCTCCTTGCGGGCTGCGGCGACCGGCCCACGCTCGAGACCGTCCTCGAGCGCGGGGTCCTCATCGTCGGGACGGAGCCGGAGTTCCCGCCCTTCGAGTCGAAGAACGAGAAGGGCGAGATCGTCGGCTTCGACATGGACATGGCGAAGGAGCTGGCGAAGGACCTCGGCGTCAAGCTCAGGATCGAGGGGATGCCGTTCGAGACGCTCCCGACCGCGCTGCGCGGCGGCCAGATCGACCTGATCGTGTCCGGCATGACCGCGAAACCGGAGCGCGCGAAGACGGTCTCGTTCAGCGACATCTACTACGAGACCGTGCTCTGCCTCCTCGTCCACACCGGGTCGGGGATCGAGAAGGCCGCCGATGCCGACGGCAAGCGGATCGCGGTGAAGACCGGCACGACCGGCGCCGACGTCGCGAAGGAGCTGTTCAAGAAGGCGACGCTGATCCCGTTCCCGGCCGAGGGGGCGTGCGCGCTCGAGGTGGCAACCGGCCGCGCCGACGCGTTCCTCTACGACCGGCACTCGATCCTGCGCCACCACAAGAACACCCCCGACACGACGCGCGTGATCGACGAACCGCTCAACGCCGAGCCCTACGCCATGGCCTGCCGGCTCGGCGACACGGAGTTCGTCGGGCGCCTGAACTCCTTCCTGCGCGCCTTCCGCGCGGACGGGCGCTACGCGAAGCTCTACGAGCAGTACTTCGGGGAGCCGCCGCCGGCGCGATGAGGCTGCGCGACCTCCTCGTCCGCGCGGGGATCACGGTCGCCGTCGCGGCGACACTCGTCTTCGCGCTCCTCGCCTCCCGCTACCGCTTCGACTTCGAGCCCACCTGGCGCTACCGGGAGCTCTACGGCAAGGGGCTCCTCGTGACGCTCGGCGCCACGGCGCTCGCGTTCGCGGTCGGCATGGCCTTGGGCATCGGCGTGGCGCTGCTGCGCGTCTCCCGCCGGCTCCCGGTCCGCCACCTCGGCGACCTCTACGTGGAGGTGATCCGCGGCACGCCGTTCCTCGTCCAGGTGACGATCGCCTACTTCGGGATCGCCCCGCTGCTCCGGCTCAATGACAAGTTCCTCGTCGGCACGTTCGCGCTCGGGGCCTTCGCCGCGGCGTACATGGGCGAGATCTTCCGCGCGGGGATCGAGTCGATCGACCGCGGCCAGGTCGAGGCCGCGCGGTCGCTGGGGCTCAGCCGCGCGCAGTCGCTCCGGCACGTGGTCTTCCCGCAGGCGTTCAAGAGGATGATCCCGCCGCTCACCGGCGAGCTGATCGCGCTGACGAAGGAATCCTCGCTGCTCTTCGCGATCGGCCTCGTGGAGATGACGGCGGCCGCGCGCCAGGTCGGCGCGGACACATACAAGTATCTCGAGGCGTCGCTCGTCGTCGCGGCGATGTACCTCACGCTCACGGTACCGCTCTCGCTCCTCGCGCGGAAGCTCGAGCGGAGGCTGAAGCGCAGCGAGCGCACGGGGGTCCACCTGTGACGATCCCCCCCGCGCCCCCCCTCATCGCGCTCCGCAAGGTCACGCGACGGTTCGGCACCGTCACGGCTCTCGAGGAAGTCGATCTCGACGTCGCGAAGGGCGAGGTCGTCGTGCTCATCGGGCCCTCCGGCTCGGGGAAGAGCACGCTCCTGCGCTGCGTCAACGCGCTCGAGCGGCCGGACGCGGGCGAGGTGCTCCTCGGCGGCGAGCGGGTCGACGCTGCGCGGAAGGACATCGACCGGCTGCGCGCGGAGACCGGGATGGTCTTCCAGCACTTCAACCTCTTCCCGCACCTGACGGCGATCGGGAACGTCGCGCTCGCGCCGCGGCTCGTGCGCGGGCAGGGCGACGCGAGGGCGCGCGCGCTGCTCGAGCGCGTGGGGCTTTCGGACAAGGCGGACGTCTACCCGGACATGCTGTCGGGCGGGCAGAAGCAGCGCGTGGCGATCGCCCGCGCGCTCGCGATGGAGCCGATCGCGATGCTCTTCGACGAGCCGACGAGTGCGCTCGACCCGGAGATGGTCGGCGAGGTGCTCGCGGTGATGCGGGATCTCGCGCGGGACGGGATGACGATGCTCGTCGCCTCGCACGAGATGGGGTTCGCGCGCGAGGTGGCGCACCGCGTCGTCTTCATGGACGGCGGGCGGATCGTCGAGACGGGGGCGCCCGGGGACGTGTTCGAGCGGCCGCGGCACGACCGCACGAGGGCCTTCCTGTCGAAGGTCCTCCGCGCGTGATCAGGGGGGGGTCCGGGGGCCGCTAGGTGCGGCACGCGTGCCGCACTCGACCGCCGTAACTCCAGTCGGGCCAGGCGATTGCGCCCACCCCTGCCCGTAAAAGATGCGGACCTAGAGGGTGATTTTGGATTGGAAGCTGGCGGCCTTGTGGGCGCCGTCGCAGAAGGGCTTCTTCGCCGAGTGGCCGCACCGGCAGAGCGCGAACTGCGCCGGGTTCGCCGGCGTGATCGGCTTGCCGGCCATGTCCTTCAGAACGACGCCGGCGCCGCTCACCTTGATCGGGCCGTTGTCCATGATCGTGATTTCCGCCATGCGCGGATTCTACCGCAACGCCAGCGCGACCTGCGTCCTCGTGCCGTCCGCGGGGATCGTGACCTCGCGCGAATCCCGGGCGCCGTTCGCGTCCGTCGCCGTGATCGTGTACCTCCCGCTCGCGAGCCGCACGAGGAACGGGGGCCCGTAGTCGCCGGCGACCCAGCGCCCGTGCCCGTCCCTTACCCCGAAGTTCGCGCCCACGGCGCTCCCGGACGGGTCGAGCGCCACCGCCTCGAGCAGCCCGCCGCCGCGGAGCTTCAGGTCGACGCTCGTCGTCTCGCCCGCGCGCACGTCGACCTCCTCGAGGATCCCCGCCATCCCGCCGCTCACGAGGTAGCGACCCGGCACGAGCTCCTCCGACAGAACGGCGTCGCCGTCCGGCCGCACGGAGTACGTGATCTCCCCCGCGAGCGACCGAACGACCGTCTCCACGCCGCCCTCGCCGTCGCCGACCACGCGGGCGCGGATCCGGCCGCCGGCCACGAACCGAAGGACGCCGAGGTCGCGCGCCTCCGCCCCCCCCACCGCGATTCCGTCGAGGTGGAGCGTCGGCTCGCCGTCGAGATGAAGCTCGAGGAAGTACGTCCCTTGGGGGAGCGGGCCGAGGCGGAAGCTCCCGTCCGCGCCGGCCTTCGCCCGGACCTCGTTCTCGGGGGTGAGCCACGTCCTCGCCGTCGCGCCCGCGGCCGGGAGCCCGTCCCGGGTCGTGATCACCCCGCGGAGGGATCCCTCCGCGCGCGGGAGGACGATCGACACCATGCCGCCGCCCGGGAACGCAGTGACCTCGGCCGCCGGCGGCGTGCCGGTTCCGCCGCGCCACCACACGGCGATCCGGTACTCGCGGTTCGGCAGGCCCCGGAGGCGGAAGCCGCCGTACGGATCCAGCTCGACGATCTCGTTCGACCTCGCGGAGCCGACGGGCCAGTAGGCGAGGCCTGCCTGCGGCACCGGCGCCCCGCTCTCGTCCACGACACGGCCGCTGATGTCCGCGGGGAGCTGGAGCACCGGATCCCAGGCGTACTCCTTCCCCTCCTCCAGCTTCAGGAAGGTCCACGCCTCGGCGCCGTCGGCGGCCGCTGCGCGGAGTTCGACGATCGCGGCGGGCGCGTGTTCGATGCGGTACGCGCCAGCCGCGTCGGCAACGGCGCCCGCCTCCGCCCACTCCCAGTCGACGAGGTGCACGC
>JAKLKT010000079.1 GCA_023150495.1 Planctomycetota bacterium | reverse complement strand
AGCCGCGCGAGTACTCGCTCGTGCTCCTCGTGCGCGACCCCGACACGCGGTGGAGCATCGGCGCGCGGAAGATCTCGCTCCGCGCCGGCGAGCAGGAGGAGACGGTCTCGATGCCCGCGATCCACACGCTGCGCGTGCGCGCGTCGCCGGCGCTCCGCGCGCGCGACGTGACGATCCAGTCGTCGGATCCTGCGCTCGGGTGGCTGCGTCGCGTCAAGCTCCTCGAGGAGGGCGTCGCGACGTTCGACGCGCTCGCGGCGGCGCAGTACGAGGTCCGCTGCGGCAGCAAGCGCGTCGAGGTGCGCGTGCCCGCGGCGGGCGAGATCGCCATCGAATAGGAAGCGGGGGGGCTCCGGGGGCCGGGGCGCGGCAAACCGGCGCCCTCCTGCGTTCCCATGGGGTGGTGTCGGCACGGGCCCTCCTCTGTCTTGCGGCGCTCGCCGGGCTCTCGGCCCCCGAGGCCCCCCCCGATCCCGTGCGGATCGAGGTCGCAGCGTCGGAGGGCGAGATCATCCCGCAGTCGAAGGGCGGCGGCGGGTTCCAGAGGACCTTCCGTTTCACGGCCGTGCGCGGCGAGGCCAACCGCTGGATCCGGCAGACGCTCGAGGTCCGCGGCACCGTGTTCGACGCCTCCGGGAGGTCCGCGCCCGCGCACCTCCACGTCGTCGAGTACTACCGCGTCGGCTCCGACGGCCGCGCGATCCAGGCGGACAGCCACTACAGCCAGTTCTGGGACTTCCGCGGCGGCGACCTCGAGATCTCGTCGACGCTCGAATACGGCGCGCTCGCGCCGAAGCGCGCGGGCGACACGATCACCGGGAAGTCGTTCGTCCTCAAGTGGGCGAAGGACGCGAAGGGCGAGCTCGTGACGATGCGGAAGCGGACGACGCTCGAGGAGATCCCCGCGGAGCGCGGCGAGCGCGCGGAGTTCCGCACGGCAGAGGGCGCGCTGCCCACGCGCTACGCCTACCGCGTGCGCTGGGACGCGCGGCCGGGGATCGGGCCCCGGACGAAGCCCGCGGGCGAGATCGAGGTCGGCACGTGGCACGTCGTCCTTCCCGAGGAGAAGGGCCCGACGCGTGCCGTCGCGCGCCCGGCGCCGATCCCCTTGCGGTGATTCCGGGGGGCTCCGGGGGCGCCCGGGCGGCTATGATCCGGGGGTGAAGATCGACCCGAAGTGCGACCTCCTGAGCCGGATCCTCAACGACGTGGTCGCGCAGATCCAGGTCGGCGCCGCGCCCGACCACGCATGGGCCGAGGCGAAGCGGGCCTTCGAGGCCGCGCGGGAGAAGGACGACGTCGAGCTCTACGTCGCGATCGAGGAGAGGGACCTCGACGCGCTCAAGCGGATCGTCTGGGAGTGGCAGGCGGGCAAGCGCCCGCTCGTCGAGCACGACCGCGACGTCCTGAAGCGCGCGCTCAAGGCCTTCCGCCAGCGGCTGAAGATCGTGCGCCTCGATTCCGAGTCGACGATGGGCCACGGGCCGATGAGCTCCGGCCGCGAGTCGTCGATCGTCGGCGTGCGCCCGCCCGACCAGTACCCGCAGGAGGTCTGGGACGAGCTCGTCCGCCAGAAGCGCCTCATCGCGGGCCGCGACGGCGTGTACGAGCTCCCGCCCGAGTAGCGGGGTTCCCCGCGCCCCTCCCCTTCCTACTTGTTGCTGCCCGGCGAGCCGCGCTGCGTCGTCATGCCGCCGAGCATCAGCTCCCTCTCGTTGATCTTCCGGAAGACGACGTAGGCGCCGGTCTTCTCGTCCGTGTGGCCGTCCTGGATGTCCCGGCCGAGGATCTCGTCCTTCTTCGTGCGGCCTTGGAACCAGCACTTGTCGACCGGGATGTTGTCCTTCTTCGCGCCGTCGCGGGGCGCCTTGAGCACGAGCTTGCAGCCGTGGAAGTCCGTCTTCTGCACGATCGTCTTCTTGAAGCCGCCCGCTTTCGACTGCTCGAAGAGGATGGACGGCCCCTTCGCGATGTTCGCGTCGAACGTGAGCGTCTCGCAGTCCTTGAACGCGATCGCGTTGCCGGAGATGAGGCACGCGCGCATCACCATGGAAAGGAGCCCCTCGGCGTGGAAGTCGCGATCGACGTTGCACGCGTTGACGAACGCCTCGACCGGCGCCTGCGCCTTCCCCTCCTCCGGCACGGCGACGATCTTCACGGGCCCCTTCGTCCGGCTGTTGAGGATCGTCACCTCGCCCTTCCTGAGCCGCAGGTCGAGGGGCACGCCGTCGAGGATCGCCTCCTCGAGATGGACGCGCGCCTCGCACGCCTTTCCCTCGGGCGTGCGGATCGTGCAGGTCCGCATCTCGACGGACTCGAGGTGGAGGCGTTCGCACTTCTCCGACAGCTCGATCGTCAGGTTCTCGATCTTCACGGGGCTGCCGAAGATGCCGCGCACCTGGAGCGCGCCGGAGACGACGAGGACGGCGTTCTCGCCCTGTCCCTGGAGGAGCGTGCCCTTCTGGATCGACAGCTCCTGCCCCTGGACGATCTCCTGCCGCCCCTCGACATGGTAGGTGCCGCCGCTCGGCAGGATGACGGACTTCGCGAGGGGCAGCGGCTTCGACTCGTCGGCGGAGGCCGCGGCGGAGCCGAGCGCGAGGAGGAGGAGCCCGCGGCGGATCAAGCTGCGCGCCATCGTAGCGCAACGGCCGGCGCGACGGTGTCCCTCCCGACTACGCCATCCGCGCGAGGAGCGCCGCGTACCTCTCGTCCACCCCGCGCTGCACCTCCGCGAGCGCCACGGGATCCGCGACCACGTGGCGGAACCGCGACTGGAGCCTCAGGTACTCCTCGACCGGCGCGCGCCGCGCGACGCCCCGCGTGATCCGGCGCTTCCCGTCCTCCACCTCGTAGAGCACGACGCAGCCGGTCTTCACCGCGAGCTGCGCCGCCTCGACCGTTTTCGCGGGATCCATGCCCCAGCCGGTCGGGCAGGGCGAGTGGACGTGGATGTAGGTGGGGCCGCGCACGCGCGCCGCCTTCTCTACGCGCTCGACGAGGTCGAGCGGGTAGCCGATCGACGCCGACGCGGCGTAGGGGATCCCGTGCGCGACCGCGATCTCGACCATGTCCTTCCGGCGCATCTCGGTCCGCGGCTCGCCGCGGCTCTCCGCGCCGACCGGCGTCGTCGTCGTGCGCGCGAGGTAGGGCGTCGTGCCGCTCCGCTGCCCGCCCGTGTTCATGTACATCTCGTTGTCGAAGCAGACGTAGACGAAGTCCTGCCCCCGCTCGATCGCGCCCGAGAGCGAGCCGAGCCCGATGTCGGCGGTGCCGCCGTCCCCGGCGACGACGAGGAGGTTCACGCCCTCGCGCCGCCCCTGCACCCGGAGCGCGTCGTCGATCCCCGACACGACCGCGGGCGCGTTCTCGAAGAGCACGTGGAAGTGGGGGACCTTGGGCACGCCCATCTGCGTGATCACCGCGAGGCACCCGGTCGCGTTGATGACGATCGTCTCCGGCCCGAGCGCGCGGAGCACGTGCCGGAACCCGACCATCTCCGGGCAGCCCGCGCACGCGAGGTTCCCCTTGTGGAGCAGCTCCTCCGTCGGGAGGTCCTTCAGGCGCACCGTCATGCCTTGACCCCCGGCGTGTAGGCGATCCCCTCCGCGGGGCCGCGCGCGTCGGGCCAGAAGACCGACATGCCGCGGTACCCGTGGCGCCCGAGCTCGACGCAGCGCTCGATCGTCTTCGGCGTGATGTCCTTGCCGCCGGTGCCGACGATGAAGTTCAGGACGTCCGGCCGCGACGGCGCGTGGTAGAGCGCGCGCGTGACGTCGGGGTAGACCATGCCCGCGCTGCCGTAGCCGATGTCGCGGTCGAGGACGAGCACCGTCCGCGCGCCGCCGACGGCCTCGACGAGGTCGCGGTCCGGGAACGGCCGGTAGACGCGCACCTGCGCGACGCCGACCTTCGTCCCCTCCGCCCGCAGCCGCGTCGCCGCGTGGCGCGCGGTCTGCATCATCGAGCCGAGCCCGACGAGGACGATCTCCGCGTCCTCGCATCCGTGCGTCTCGACGGGCGAGAGCCTCCTGCCCGTCCGGCTGTGGAAGTCCTCGAACGCCTCGCCCATGACCTCGAGCGACTCCTCGAGGGCGCGGTGCTTCTTGTACTCGATGTCCGGGTAGAAGTCGGGGAAGAGCACTTCGCCGAACTGCTTCGGGTCGTTCGGATCCAGGAGGGGCCGGAGGTGGGGGGGCTCGGGGGGGAGGAGGGCTCTGATCTCCTCGTCCGGGAGCGCCTCCACGGGCTCCGACGCGTGCGAGAGGATGAAGCCGTCGTAGGCGACCATCGCGGGGAGGTGGACGCGCGGGTCCTCCGCCGTGCGAAATGCCATGAGGACGAGGTCGTAGACCTCCTGCACGCTCGCCGCGTAGAGCTGGATCCAGCCGCAGTCGCGGTTGACGAGCGTGTCCTGGTGGTCGGCCCAGATCGAGACCGGCACCGAGAGCGTGCGGTTCGCGATCGCCATGACGATCGGGAACCGCATGCCCGACGCGAAGTAGAGCACCTCGCTCATCAGCTGGAGCCCCTGCGAGCAGGAGGCGGTGAACGTGCGCGCGCCGACGGCGGAAGCGCCGCAGCAGGCGGAGAGCGCGGAGTGCTCCGACTCGACGCGGACGAGGCGCGCGTCCAGCCGGCCCGCGGCGACGTACTCGGAGAGGTACTCGACCGTGTGGGTCTGCGGCGTGATCGGGTAGGCGGCGACGACCTGCACTCGGGCCTGGCGGGCGGCCTCGGCGGCGGCGCGGTTGCCGTTCCAGAACTCGGTTGTCATTCGGACTCCCTCTGCATCGAGATCGCTCCGACCTTGCACTCGTTCGCGCAGATCCCGCAGCCCTTGCAGTAGGCGTAGTCGACATCGAAGGAGACGGGCGCGACGCAGGCGTCGGGGCAGAAGAGCCAGCAGAGGCCGCAGGAGGTGCAGCGCTCCGCGTCGCGGACGGGGCGCATCGTGCGCCAGGCGCCGGTCAGGTTCTCGAGGGACCAGCCGGGGTCGTAGGTGAGCGTCGATCGCGCGCGCAGGACGAACGCCTCGTACCTCTCTAGGCCCATAGGATCGCCTCGCTCGCCGCGCGCGCCGCGGCGATGTTGCCGTCGGCCTTGCCCGGGAACCGCCTGCGGAAGACCTCCTCGAGCGACTCCATCCGCACGAGCCCCGTGGCGCCGGCGAAGGCGCCGAGCATCGCGGTGTTGGGGATCGGGCGGCCGAGGTGCGCGAGCGCGATGCCCGTGGCGTCGATCGCGCCGACGCGGCCCTGCGGCCGCTTCGGCAGCTCGCCCGGCGGCCGCGTGGTGTTGAAGAGGAGGGTCGCGTCGGGCTTCAGCCCGAGGAGCGCCGGCGGCAGCTTCCAGATCGTCGGGTCGATGACGACGAGCACGTCGGGCGCGCCCGCGCTGCAGCGGAGGAGGATCTCGCCGTCCGCCAGGCGCACGACGCATGTCGCGAGCGCGCCGCGCCGCTCCGGCCCGAAGGCGGGGATCGACTGCGCGTACTGTCCGTCGAGAAGCGCGGCCTCGCCGAGCAATTCCCCCGCGGTGACGACCCCCTGCCCGCCGCGCCCGACGAGGCGGATCTCGCGAAGCGCGATCGTCGGGGGAGGGGCAGTCTCGATCCGGGTCATGCTGGCGCATTCCCCCGTCCGCGGGAAATCCCGCGCGAACGCCTGCGAGGCGCGGTCCCCGGGAGGGGTGCGACGTTCCCGTTGCAAGCCGTGCGCCAGAGCGGGCCCGACCCCCGGACCCCCGGTGCCTCCCGTCCGGTAGGGTGGTAGGCGTGGACGCCGCTTCGCTGGGGCGGGCCGCGGGCCGCCGGGTCGCGGCCGCCTTCGCCGTCCTCGGGCTGCTGCTCTTCGCGGCCGCGGGGACGCTCCGCTTCTGGCAGGCGTGGGCCTACCTCGCGCTCCTCCTCGCGCTCGTCGCGGGGGTCCTCCGGTACCTCGCGAGGCACGACCCGGCGCTCCTCGAGCGGCGCATGCGGCTCCGCGAGAAGGCGCCGGAGCAGCGGAGGATCGTGGCCCGGTCGGTCGTCGTCCTCCTCGCGCTCTTCCTCGTGCCCGGCCTCGACCGGAGGTTCGGCTGGTCGTCGGTCCCCGTCGCGGCCGTGCTCGCCGCGGACGCAGTCGTCGTGCTCGGGTACCTCCTCTTCCTCCGCGTGCTGCGCGAGAACCCGTATGCGTCGCGGATCGTGGAGGTGGAGGAGGGGCAGCGCGTGGTGACGACGGGCCCCTACGCCGTGGTGCGGCATCCCATGTACGTCGCGGTGCTCCTTATCTACCTCGCGACGCCGCTCGCGCTCGGCTCCTTCTGGGCGCTCCTCCCGGCCCCGCTCCTCGTGTGGGCGCTGGTCGCGCGGATCGTCGGCGAGGAGCGGATGCTTCGCGAGGATCTCGACGGCTACCGCGCCTACGCGGAGCGCACGCGGTACCGGCTGATCCCCGGGGTATGGTGAGCGCGCGTCCAGGTTCCCCGGAGCCCCTCCCTTCCGCCTCGCGGCGTTCCCGCGCCTGCCGGTTAGCATCCTCCTCCGCATGAACCTCTTCTCCCCCTGCACGCTCGGGCCGCTCACCCTGCCGAACCGGATCGTCATGTCGCCGATGACGCGCAACCGGTCGCCCGGCAACGTTCCGGGCCCGATCGTCGCGACGTACTACGCGCAGCGCGCGGGCGCGGGGCTCATCGTCACCGAGGGGACCTCGCCTTCGCCGAACGGCCTCGGGTACCCGCGCATCCCGGGCGTGTTCTCGAGGGAGCAGGTGAAGGGGTGGAAGGCCGTCGCGGACGCGGTGCACGGGAAGGGCGGCCGGATCTTCCTCCAGATGATGCACACGGGCCGGATCGGGCATCCGCTGAACCTGCCCAAGGGCGCCGAGGTGGTCGCGCCGTCCGCGGTCGCCGCCGCGGGGCAGATGTACACGGACGCGAAGGGTCCGCAGCCGCATCCCGTGCCGCGCGCGATGACCGAGGCGGACATCCGCAAGGCTGTGGAGGAATTCGTCACCGGCGCGCGGAACGCGCGCGAGGCGGGCCTCGACGGCGTCGAGCTCCACTCCGCGAACGGCTATCTCCTGGAGCAGTTCCTGAACCCGGGTTCGAACCGCAGGACCGACGGATATGGCGGCTCGATCGAGGGCCGCTGCCGTTTCGTGCTCGAGGTGGCGGCGGCGGTCGCGAAGGCGGTCGGGAAGGACCGCGTCGGGATCCGCCTCTCGCCCTACGGCGTCTTCAACGACATCGCGCCCTTCCCGGAGGTCGAGCCGCAGTACGAGCTGCTCGCGAAGCGGCTCGGCGAGCTCGGGCTCGTCTACCTCCACGTCGTGGACCACTCCGCGATGGGCGCGCCGAAGCCCGAGGAGTCGACGGTCACGAAGATGCGCACGGCTTTCAAGGGGACGATCGTCCTCAGCGGCGGCTACGACAAGGAGCGCGCCGAGAGGGACCTCGCCGCGGGCCGCGGTCACCTCGTCGCCTTCGGCCGCCCGTTCATCGCGAACCCGGACCTCCCGGAGCGCCTCCGGACCGGCGCGAAGCTCGCCGCGCCGGACATGAACACGTTCTACACGCCGGGGGAGAAGGGCTACACCGACTACCCGGCGCTGAACGGGTAGCGGCCCCGCGGCCCGCGGGGTCCTCCGCGCGTTTCGCACCTGCCCGGGCGGTGCCGTGTTCGCGCGGGACGCGCAGCCTCGCGAGGCGAGGTGGCCCGGGGAAGCATGGCTCGCGGGGACCGGACCCCCGCGGGCTCTCGCCCACCCGGGGGAAGGTGTCGAAGACTTCGACGTAGCAGCGCGAGCCCGACAGGTTCGTTGCGACGCAGGTGTATTCTCATATTGATAAGCGCTGCTAGTGGTATTTGCAGTGTTATCAACGTTCCGGAAATAGCCCGGCGAGTCCTGGCGTCACGCGAGGCGGAGTCGTATCCTCCGCGTGAGAAGAGAGCCACGATGATTCTCTCGAGGGATCGCCGGGAGCGTTTTCCGGAGTCACGATTTCCCTCGTTGTCGCGGATACGGGTGCCGCGCCTTACCGCTCGCGGGGGGGATGCACCGGGAATGCGCGGCAAGCACGCGCGGAAACGCGCGGGAGGAACGTCCATGAAGAGGTTCGTTGTTCTCGCGGCCGTCGCCGTCCTGGTGATCGGCCTGCCGCTGGCGCACGACGCGGTCGCGGCGAAGAACGTCAAGGTGACGATCTGCCACCTCAACAGCTCGAACACGCCGGCGGTGTATAGCTACTCGTACTGGGAGTCGTGGTACGGGTACGAGTACAGCGTTGCGTACGAACAGACCTACTACCTCGGCAACATGATCGAGGTGGATGAGAGCGCCATCGCTGCGCACGTCGGCCACGGCGACCCCGGCCCTGCGTTGGGGTACGAGTGGGCGCCGCTTGATGACTATGCGGCCGAGTACCTGACGACGCTTGAGGACTACAACGGGTACTTCGAGTTCGACTATCGGCCGGACTGGGACTACTACGGCTGGTACGAGTACGACAACGTCAACGCCGTCATCAAGAACGCGGACTGCTACGGAGTCATCTACTAGGAAGAACGTCCGCATCAGTTGACCCTGCAAGTCATGGGAGGCCGTGGCCGGGTCTAGTTGGGCTGCGGCCTCCCGCCTCCGCATGAGTCGCTACGTCCACCAGCTCTTGGCCGGCGCGCTGCTCCTGGGCGGGCTGGTCATCTCCGCCTACCTCCTCTTCCGGAGCATTGCGCTCGAGGGTGACGCTGCGGGAGCGGCCGACGTCTGCTCCGCGATCTTCGGGAAGGGTTGCGACGCGACGCTCCGTGATCCCTTCTCGAAGCGGCTCGGGATCCCGCTCGCGGGCTGGGGGGTCCTCTACTTCGCCTCCCTCCTGCTGCTCCTCGTCCTCGGCCGCGTCCTCGACGAGGGGTTCCGCCGCGCCACGCATGCCGCGGCTGCCCTGCTCGTCCTCGTCGGCGGGGCCGTGAGCGTTGGGCTCGTCGCGTCGCTCGTCGCGGGCGCATTCCCGCTCTGCCCGCTCTGCCTCGTCGTCAACGGGCTGAACCTCCTCGTGGTCGTCCCCGTCGTGCGCGCCGGCGGGCAGCCGTTCCGCGAGGTCGCGCGCGACTGGGGGCGCGGTCTCCGCTATCTCGGCGGCGCGAAGGTCGCCGATCCGCTGGCCGCGCGCTGGCGCGTCGTCGGCTTTCTCTGCGTCGGCCTCGCATTCGTCGCGATCTACCAGTGGATCCTCATCGAGGGGGACCGTGCCGCGGCACGGAACAAGGAGATCGACCCCGCGCAGGTCGTCGCGTCCTTCGAGGCCGCCCCGCGCGTGGAGATCCCGGCGGATCCCGAGGCGCCGGTGCTCGGCCCGCCGACCGGGCGCGTCGAGGTCGTCGTCTTCAGCGACGCCTTCTGCCCGCACTGCCGCGCGTTCTGGGCCGACGCGAAGCAGCTGGTCGCGCGTTACCGCGGCGCCGTCCGCATCGTCTTCCGCCACTTCCCGCTCGACCCGCCCTGCAACGCCTCGGTACCGAAGCCC
>JAKLKT010000078.1 GCA_023150495.1 Planctomycetota bacterium | reverse complement strand
ACGGAATTGAGGTTCTTCACCTCGATGATCGGCGTCTTCACGACCGATCCCTTGGCCTCGATGTGGAGATTGACGTTCGGCTCGCAGCGGAGGTTGCCCTCCTGCATGTTGGCGTCGCTCACGTCGAGGTACTGGACGAGCGCCCGGAGCGCGTTCAGGTAGGCGCGCGCCTCCTCCGGGGAGGCGATGTCGGGCTCGGAGACGATCTCGACGAGCGGCGTCCCCGCGCGGTTGAAGTCGACGCGGGAGAGGCCGGTCGCGTCGTCGTGGAGGTTCTTGCCGACGTCCTCCTCGATGTGGAGTCGCCGCAGCCGCACGGTCTTCGTGCCCGCCTCGCTGACGACCTCGATCCCGCCGCCCGTCGCGAGCGGCCGGTCGTACTGGCTGATCTGGTAGCCCTTCGGGAGATCGGGATAGAAGTAGTTCTTCCGGTCGAACTTCGTGAGCATCGCGATCTCGCACCCCATCGCGGTCGCGAGCGCGAGCGCCATCGTGATCGCTTCGCGGTTCGGGACGGGGAGCGAGCCCGGCATGCCGAGGCATACGGGGCAGACGAGCGTGTTCACGGGCGCGCCGAACCTCACGGGGCAGCCGCAGAACATCTTGCTCCGCGTGCGCAGCTGGAGGTGGACCTCCATGCCGACGAGCACCGTGTGCTTCATCGGGACATCTCCCGGGTCCGCGACGTCCGCGGCATGGTCATCGGGGGGGCTCCGGGGGCCATGCGTACGCGGGCAGCAGCGCCTCCGCGGCGCGCGCCGCGCGGAAGAGCGTCGCCTCGCCGAAGCGCCGCGCCGTGAGCTGGAGGCCCACGGGCAGGCCCTCCGCGGTGCGGCCGCAGGAGAGCGAGAGCGCCGGGACGCCGCAGAGGTTCGCGGTCACCGTGAGCACGTCCGAGAGGTACATCGCGAGCGGATCCGACGCCTTCTCGCCGAGCGCGAACGCCGCCGTGGGGGTCGTCGGGCTCGCGAGGAGATCGACCTTCCGGAAGCAATCCTCCATCTCGTGGCGCATCGCGGCGCGCACCTTCTGGGCGCGGCCGTAGTAGGCCTCGTAGTAGCCGCTCGAGAGCGCGAAGGTGCCGAGGAGGATCCTGCGCTTCACCTCGGCCCCGAAGCCCTCGCCGCGCGTCTCCGAGAACATCTCCTCGACGCTCCGGCCCTCGCCGCGGAGCCCGTAGCGCACGCCGTCGTAGCGCGCGAGGTTGCTCGACGCCTCGCTCGGCGCCACGATGTAGTAGACGGCGATCCCGTGGACCGACAGCGGCAGCGAGACCTCCTCGATCCTCGCGCCCGCGTCCTTGAGCCTCCGGAGCGCCGCGTCCACGGCCGCGCGCACGTCGCCCGACAGACCCTCGCCGAAACACTCCCGCGGCACGCCGATGCGGAGCCCCTTCACGTCGCCGCGCTGCCTGAGGTCGGGCACGGGCTCCGCGGAGGAGGTCGCGTCGCGCGGGTCGTGGCCCGCGATCGCCCCGAGCAGCAGCGCCGCGTCGTCGACCGTCCGCGCGAAGGGCCCGATCTGGTCGAGCGACGACGCGAACGCGATGAGGCCGTAGCGGGAGACGAGGCCGTAGGTGGGCTTCATCCCGACGACGCCGCAGAGCGCCGCCGGCTGGCGGATCGACCCGCCCGTGTCGCTCCCGAGCGCGAGCGGCGCGAGGCCTGCCGCGACGGCCGCGGCGCTGCCGCCCGACGACCCGCCGGCGGTGCGCGCGAGGTCGAAGGGGTTCCTCGTCGGCCCGAAAGCGGAGTTCTCGGTGCTCGAGCCCATGGCGAACTCGTCGAGGTTCGTCTTGCCGAAGAGCACCGCGCCCGCCGCCCGGAGCCGCTCGACGACGTGCGCGTCGTAGGGGGGGTGGAACGGCTCGAGGATCCTCGACGCGCACGTGGTCGGCTGGCCGCGGACGCAGAGGTTGTCCTTGATCGCGACCGGCACGCCCGCGAGCGGGCCCGGGTCCTCCCCGGCAGCGATCCGCCGGTCGATCTCGCGCGCCTGCCTCCTCACGTCCTCGGGCTCGAGGTGGAGGAATGCCTCCACGTCGTCGTTCCACCTGAGCGCGCGCTCGAGGTGCGCGTCGGCGACCTCGACCGCGCTCGCCTCGCGGCCGCGGACGGCGGCGGCGAGCGCCGCGGCGCCCTCCTGGCAGAGCCCGCTCACGACTCCTCCTTGTCCACGATCTTCGGGACGAGGAAGAAGTCGCCGTCCTGCATCGGCGCGTTGCGGAGCGCGTCCTCCCGCGGCAGGCAGGGGCCCGGCTCGTCCGGCCGGTGCACGTCCCTGCCGAAGTAGGTGAGCGCCTCGGCGCCCTCGGGGAGCTTCACGGACCTGAGGCTGTCGATGTGGCCGACGATCCGGTCGAGATCCTTCGCGAGCCGCCGCGCCTCGTCCGGATGGACCGTCAGCCGGGCGAGCCGGGCGATGCGCAAGACCTCGGCGGGATCGATCGCCATGGCCGGCCTTTGTAGCACACGGGGAGGGGATTCGGGGGGGGGCCGGGGGGGCTAGGGGGCCCGCGAGAGCCGGAGCTGGCCGCACGCGGCCGCGACGTCGTCGCCGCGCTGGCGGCGCGTGTGGACGACGACGCCCGCCCTCCGGAGGATCGCGGAGAAGCGCTCGACGCTTTCGGGCAGCGGCGCCTTCAGCTCCGGCGCGAAGGAGACCGGGTTCATCGGGATCAGGTTGACGTTCCGGTGGCGGCCCGCGAGCCGCGCCAGCGCCTCGGCGTCGTCGTCCCGGTCGTTGACGCCCCCGAGGAGGACGTACTCGAACGTCACGTCGCGACCCGTCGCCTCGAACCACCGCCCGGCCATGTCGTGGAGCTCGGCGACGGTGCCCGTGCCGCCCTTCGGCACGAGGCGGCGCCGCAGCTCGTCCGTCGCCGCGTGGAGCGAGATCGCGAGGTTCACCCGCAGGCCGGAGGCGAGAAGCTCCTCGAAGCCCTTCCGCGGTCCCGAGGTCGAGACGGTGATCCGGCGCGAGCCGATGTCGATCCCGTCGGGATCCTGGACGAGGCGGAGCGCCCGCACCACGTTCGGGACATTGTGCAGCGGCTCTCCCATCCCCATGACGACGATGTTCGAGAGGCGCGTCCCCTCGGCGCGCTCCCCGCCCGCGACGGCGTCGCGGAGCCAGAGCACCTGCTCCACGATCTCGTGCGCCTCGAGGTTCCGCACGACCCCCTGCGCGCCCGACGCGCAGAAGACGCAGCCGACGCCGCAGCCCACCTGGGTCGAGATGCAGGCGGTCCGGCGGTCGCCCTCGGGGATGAGCACGCACTCGACGCGCTCCCCGTCCGCGAGTCCGACGAGGAGCTTCACGGTCCCGTCGTCGGAGCGGTGGCTCTCGACCACGCGGCTCGACCGGGCCGGGAGCCGCGCCGCGAGCGCCTCGCGCAGCGCCTTCGGCACGTCGCTCATCTCGTCGTACGAGAGCGCCCCCCGCACGTGGACCCAGCGGAAGACCTGCTTCGCGCGGTAGGGGGGAGTGACGAGGGTCTCGATCTCCCGGACGGAGAGGCCCGCGAGCGAGCCTGCCCCCGGGGCCCCCTCTCTTCCCGCCACGGGAGCTACGGGCTGTCGCGCTGGGGCGGGCGCTTCACGTCGGCGCGCAGCACCTTGCCGACGGGCTCCTCCCCGCGGTAGGCCGCCGCCGTCACGATGTACCGCGCCACCTTGTCCTTGTTCTCGGGGAGGTCGTAGAGGAGGTCGCGGAGGAAGTCCTCGACGAGCGCGCGGACCGCGCGCACGCCGGTCTCGCGCTTGAGCGCGTCCTTCGCGATCGCGCGGAGCGCGTCCTCGTCGAACGCGAGCTCGACGCCCTCGATCTCGAAGAACTTCTGGTACTGGCGGATGATCGCGTTCCGCGGCTCGACCATCACACGCAGGATCTCGCCCTCGCCGAGCGGGTCGAGCACGGTCACGGCGGGAAGACGGCCGATGAACTCGGGGATCATGCCGAAGGCGAGGAGGTCCTCCGTCTCGATCAGGGGGAGGTAGCGCGCGGCGCTGTCCTGGCCCTGCTCCTTGCCGTCGTCGTCGACGAACCCGATCCGCTTCTTCCCGACGCGCTTCTTGATGAGCTCCTCGATGCCCGAGAAGGTGCCGCCGCAGATGAAGAGGATGTTCGTCGTGTCGATCTGGAGGTACTGCTGCTCGGGGTGCTTCCGGCCCCCCTGCGGCGGGATGTTGCTGATCGTGCCCTCGAGGATCTTCAGGAGCCCCTGCTGCACGCCCTCGCCGGAGACGTCGCGCGTGATCGACTGGTTGTTCTGCGTCTTCGCGATCTTGTCGATCTCGTCGATGTAGACGATCCCGCGCTCCGCCCGTTCGCGGTCGAAGTCGGCCGCCTGCAGCAGGCGCAGGAGGACGTTCTCGACGTCCTCGCCGACGTAGCCCGCCTCGGTGAGCGTGGTGGCGTCGCTGATCGCGAAGGGCACGTCGAGGAACCGCGCGAGGGAGCGGGCGAGGAGCGTCTTCCCCGAGCCGGTCGGCCCGACGAGGAGGATGTTGCTCTTCTCGAGCTCGACCTCGTCGGTCTTGAACCCGACCGAGATGCGGCGGTAGTGGTTGTAGACCGCCACCGCGAGCGTCCGCTTGGCCCGCTCCTGCCCGATCACGTACTCGTTCAGGAAGGAGTGGATCTCGCGCGGGGTCCGCAGCCGGAAGCTGACGCCGGGCTCGCGGCGTGCCGTCCCCCCCTTGCGCGTCTCCTCGAGGAGGATCGTGTTGCAGAGCTCCACGCACTCGTTGCAGATGTAGACGTCCGGCGGGCCGGCCACGAGCGAGTCGACCATGTGGCGCGACTTGCCGCAGAAGGTGCACCGCTCGGTATAGGTTCGCCGGCCCTTCGACATCCCTGCCCCGGATTCTAGCTGATCTTTCCCGCCGTGGGCGGGCCGCCCTTCAGCGGCTGGATCACTTCGTCCACGAGACCGTACTTCTTGGCCTCCTGGGCGTTGAGGAAGAAGTCCCGGTCCGAGTCGCGGTCGATCCGGTCGAGGGACTGCCCGGTGTGGCGGGAGAAGATCTCGTTCATCTCCTTCCGGAGCTTGATGATCTCCTCGGCGTGCCGCTCGATGTCGGCCGCCGTGCCCCCGACGCCGCCGCTCGGCTGGTGGAGCATGACGCGAGCGTGGGGAAGGATGAACCTCTTGCCCGGCGCGCCGGCGGCGAGGAGCAGGGCGCCCATGGACATGGCCTGCCCGATGCAGTAGGTGGCGATGTCGCACGTGATGAACTGCATCGTGTCGTAGATCGCGAGGCCGTCGGAGACGTATCCCCCGGGAGAGTTGATGTAGAGGCTGATCTCCTGGTTCTTGTTCTCCTTCTGGAGGAACAGGAGCTGCGCGATGACGATGTTCGCGACCGTGTCCGTGATCGGCGTGCCCACGAAGACGATGCGATCCTCGAGGAGGCGCGAGTAGATGTCGTAGGCTCGCTCCCCCCGGCCCGTCTTCTCGATGACGGTCGGGATCCAGATGCTGGACGTGGGGTTCATTTCTCGCCCTTCTTCTTCGTGGCCTTCTTCTTCGCGGGCTCGGCCGGCTCCGCGGCGGCCTCGCTCTTCTTCTTCGGCTGCTTCGGGGCGTCGCCCTTCGCCGGGGACTCGGCTCCGGCCTCCGTGACCTTCACCTGCGAGCGCAGCCGGGCGCGGGCCTTCTTCACCTTGAGGTGGTTCCGGAGGGACGAGAGCCGCCCGGAGTCGCGCAGGAGCACGTACATCTGCTCGGGCGACTGGCCCTGGTAGGCGGCGATCTGCGCCACAGCCTCGCGAACCTCGGTCTCGGGCACGAGGATCCTCTCCTTCTCCACGAGCTTATCGAGGAGGAACCACATCTTCAGCTCGTTCCCGGACTCCTCGCTGCGCCGGGCCCGCACCTCGGCGACCTGCTTCGCGATCTCCTCCTCCGGCTTGCCCTGGAGCTGCATTTCGTAGGCGACCCGGCGCGCGATCTCGTCGCCCTCCTTCCGGATCAGGTCGTCGGGGAGGTCGATCGCGGTCTTCTGGAGGAGCTGCGCGAGGGCGAGATCCTCGACCATCTTGTCGCGCTGGCCCGCCTTGTGGCGGGCGACGTCCTCGCGCACGAAGGCGAGGAACTCGTCCTTCGTCTTGAAGTCGAAGGCCTCCGCGAGCTTGTCGTCCACCTCGGGCAGCTCCGGGCGCTTCAGGTCGACGATCTCCGCGTGCAGCGCGAGGTCCGCGCCCGCGAGCGGGTGGTTCTCGACGTGCGGGGGCACGAACGCCTTCGCCGCGACGGCGTCGCCGACGCTCTTGCCGGCCAGCGCCTCGTCGAGGCCGTCGGTGACGAGGTCCGCGAGCATCCGCGACCCGACCTCGTAGGGGAGCCCGTCGTGCTGGAAGGCCTCCTTCTCACCGGCCGTGCCCTTCACCTTGATCGTGACCACGTCGCCGCTCTCGACCCCGCCCTTCTTGACCGGCCGGAGCGTCGCTTTGCGCTTCCGGAGCGCGAGGACGGCGCCGTCCACCTCCTCGTCGGTGGGGACGGCCGAGGGGACCGAGACCTGGATGTCCTTGAACTCCGGGAGGTCGAACTCGGGCTTGACCGTGACCGTGAAGTCGAAGTCCACCGGCTGGCTCGGCTCGACGCTCACCTTCTCGAGGTCGACCTCGGGGTCGGCGATCGGGGAGAGCTTGTTCTCCTTGATCGCCTCGTTGTACGCGTTGTCGAGGAGCGACTGCTTCACCTCGACCGCGACCTGCTTCCCGAAGCGCTTCTCCACGAGCTTCCGCGGCGCCTTGCCGGGGCGGAAGCCGGGGATGGGGACCGAGCGGGTCCACTGGCGGTAGGACTTGTCGAACTCGTCGGTCACGAGCTGCTGCGGGATCGTGACCTTGATCCGCTTGCGGCAGGGGCCGGCAGGCTCGACCGAGAAGCGCATGGCCGTGGTGGTCTCTGTCATGGAGTCTCCAGGGAACGTTCCAGTGTAGAGTCTAGGTGCAGGGCCCAGCTAGCTTCGGTCCGGCGCGCGGCCGGCGCCCCGCCCCGACGATGTCGCGCCGGGACGCCGAGGGGGCCGGGGGGGCCGTGATTTCTGCTTGCCGTCCCCCCCGGTCGGGTATGATGGCCCCAGTTACGGACCGGCTAGGCGCGGGCCCCCCGCAGGCGCGGAGGCGGGCCCCCTGTGCGGCGCCTCCCCGGTCGCGGCCCCAGAAGGTCTCACGTGCGGGACCGTTTGCAGCGGCTGCATTGGAGTTCGACTTGATGAACGGGCAAGGTCCCCATGCGCCCCACGCAGGCAGGCGCCGCCGGCGCCGGCGGAGGCGCGGAGGTGCGAAGCTCACCGACCCGACGCCGGTCGCCCCGGTCGCGGGGATCCTCGCGGTCGCCCGCGAGGGCCATGGCTTCCTGCGCAACCCGAAGCGCGACTGCCAGATCCAGGACGGGGATCCCTACGTCCACCGGGAGCTGATCCAGCGCCACGGTCTCCGCGAGGGCCAGATGATCGAGGCGCACGTCTCGCGCCAGATGCGCGGGCCGGCGCCGATGGTCGCGACGATCGACCGTGTCGAGGGGCTCGACCCCGCGCAGGCGCGGGACATCCCGCGGATCGAGGAGCTCACGGTCGTGGACCCGGACAAGGCGTTCCAGCTCGTCGGCGGCGAGCACCAGGACATGACGCTCCGCGTCATCGACCTCGTCACCCCGATCGGCATGGGACAGCGCGCGCTGATCGTCGCGCCGCCGCGCACCGGCAAGACCGTGATCCTCCAGAAGCTCGCGAACGCGATCACGACCTTCCACCCCGACGTGAAGCTCCTCGTCTGCCTCGTGGACGAGCGTCCCGAGGAGGCGACGGACATGAAGCGCGCCGTGAAGGGCGAGGTCTACGCGAGCACGAACGACCTTCCCGCCGTGAACCACGTCGCGATGACCGAGCTCGTCACCGCCCGGGCGAAGCGGCTCTGCGAGATGGGCAAGGACGTCGTGGTGCTGATCGACTCGCTCACGCGCCTCGGGCGCGCCTACAACATCGAGGCGCGCGGGTCGGGGCGGACGCTCACGGGCGGCCTCGACGCCAAGGTCCTCGAGAAGCCCAAGGCGCACTTCGGCGCGGCGCGAAACATCGAGCACGGCGGCTCGCTCACCGTGATCGCCACCGCGCTCATCGACACGGGCTCCCGGATGGACCAGGTGATCTTCGAGGAGTTCAAGGGCACGGGCAACATGGAGCTCGTCCTCGACCGCGACGCGGCGGACCGGCGCATCTGGCCGGCGATCGACGTCACGACCTCCGGCACCCGCAAGGAGGAGAAGCTCGTCGGCGAGGCGAAGCTGAAGCGCATGTGGGCGCTCCGGCGGCTGCTCACGAAGATGAAGCCGCTCGAGGGGCTCGAGACCCTGATCGACCGTCTCAACAAGACGCGCAGCAACGAGGAGTTCCTGGCGCTCTTCGACCCGAAGTGAACCGCGCGGACGTGCTGGTCGAGTTCGTGAAGGCGGGGGGGCCCGGGGGCCAGCACCGCAACAAAAGCGAGACGGGGGTCAGGCTCGTCCACGTCCCGACCGGGATCACCGTCACCGCGACCGAGCGCCGCGAGCGCACGCGGAACCTCGCGCTCGCGTGGGAGCGCCTCGAGAAAGCCCTCGCGCGGCGCGCGAGGAAGCCGAAGCCGCGGCGGAAGACGAAGCCCTCCTCTTCGTCCGTGCGCCGGAGGCTCGAGGGGAAGGCGCGCCGCTCGCGCACCAAGGAGGCGCGGCGGCCGCCGCCCTCCGAGTAGGCGCCGCCCGCCGCGGGCGAGCTAAGCGCGCGCCTTGCGCGTTTGCTCCTGCGGGGGCTCGCCGTGGCGGAGCGCCGCGAGGCACTTGTCCCAGTCGGGTCGGTCGCCGGCGTGGAGGCGCGCCGCGAGGATGGCGTTGCCGTGCCTGCGCGGCTCGGGCGGTCTGCCCCGCTGCGGCGGGTTCCCCGGCTGCAGGCAGCCGTCCTTCTCGCACGCCTCGACCGCCTTCTCGATGTCGGTGAGCCAGGGGCTCCGGGCGCCCCGGGCCGCCGCCGCGATCCGCCTCAGGTGCTCGCGTGCCGTGGGGCCGTCGGGCGCCGGGATCCTCGTGTCGGGCCAGGTCGTCGTCATCGCCGCTAGACCCCGTGCTCGAGCTCCTCGGCACAGTGGATCCATTCGCTCTCGCCCGCGAGGATCCGCGCGTAGACGACATGCTGGCAGTGGTCGGGCTCCGGCGGCGCGGCGCCGGTGAAGTGGCATTGCCCGTTCCGGCACGCCTCGATCGCGGTGAGGATCCGCTGGAGGAGCGGGCCGGGGCGGAGCTCCTTGCGCGCCTTGTCCCGGATCTGGTCGAGAAGCTGCCCCGCGGTGGTCCCGTCGGGCAGACAGGGAATGTCCGGCCACATGCCACACCTCCCGTCACTGGGTTTTCAGAAAGCAGCGTTGCAGCGGTCCACGATCGCACGATTCCGCATCGCACGTCAAGGGAGCAGGGACATCCTTCCCGGGACCGCTCGCCGCAGGGAGGCGTCGCGCATCGCCGCGCCTGCGGACCCGCCGGGCCGGCTGCGGTCGCGAGGGGCGCGGGTCACGGATCGGTCCAGGCCTTGATGAGGAGCACCCGCTCCTCCGGCG
>JAKLKT010000077.1 GCA_023150495.1 Planctomycetota bacterium | reverse complement strand
GCCGGCGCGCCCGGCTTTCCGGGCGCCTTCGCGGCGGCCTTGCCGGCCACGGCGGGCGCCGGGGCAGGAGCGGGCGCCTTCGCGGCCTTCGGTGCCGGTTTCAAGGGCTTCGGCGCGGCCTTCTTCGCCTCGGGCTCCTTGGCCTTCGCCTTCGGAGGGGGGCCCTTCTTCGCCGCGGCCTTCCTCGAGCTCGCGGGACTGGTCTTTTTCCGCGGCATTCCGTTGGCGGGGATTGTAGCCCCGGGAGGCCCCAGATTTCACGCTTCGGGGGCGGGGGCCTATCCTGTGGCCCATGAGCCGCAAGAAGAAGGTTCTCCTCGTCGTGCTCCTGATCCCCGTCCTCCTCATCGCGGGGGCCTGGATCTTCCTCGACCACATCGCCAAGCGGGCGGTCGAGGTCGGCGGCACCGCGGCCATGGGCGTCCCGACGTCGCTCGACAGCATCAGCCTGAGTCCCGTCCGCGGCGAGGGGCGGATCGAGGGGCTCCAGGTCTCCAACCCGACGGGCTTCGAGACGCCCTACTTCATGCGGCTCTCGTCCGGCGCGGCGGCGATGGACGTCGGCTCGGTCATGACCGACACCGTCGTCGTGAAGTCGATCGAGCTCGACGGCCTCAAGGCGCACCTCGAGAAGAGCAAGGAGGGCGCGAACTACGAGGTCATCCTCGCCAACATGAAGAAGGGGGAGGAAGAGGGGGTCAAGGGGGAGGAACCGGGGAAGAAGTTCCTCGTCGAGCGGATCGTCGTCCGGAACATCGACGTCCGCGCCGACGTCGCGGTCGCGGGCGAGAAGCTCTCGAGCGTCGACCTCCACATCGACGAGATCGTGCTCGAGAACATCGGCAGCGGCTCGGAGTCCGGCGTCATCATGTCGCAGCTCATGGGCACGATCGTGAAGGCCGTGCTCACCGCGATCGTGGAGCAGGGCGCGCGGGTGCTGCCCGAGGTGATGGTCAACGGCCTCGGCGCCGGGCTCAAGGGGCTCGGCAAGGTCGGCATCAAGGTCGTGGGCAACGTGACGGCGAAGGTCGGGGACAAGGCGGTGGAGGTGCTCGGCGGCGCGGGGAAGGCCGTCGGAGGCGCGGCGAAGGACGCGATCAAGGGGATCGGCGGGATCTTCGGCGGCGACGACGAGGACAAGTAGGCCCCCGGAGCCCCCCCGGATCCGCGGACGGGATTTGCCGGCGCGCCCGCGGACGGCTCCTATACTGGGCCAAGGGTCCGGGAGCCTCCCATGGACGCGACCACGCATGGCCTGTGGACGCCCGACGCGATGCCGCCTTCGGCGGACGATGTCGGCTGGGAGGATGCGCAGGCGGCGGCGAACTTCGTCCTCTTCCGGCCCGACCCGCTGCCGGAAGGCGTGCGGGTCGAGTCGCTGGCGTTCCGGCCCGAGGCGCCTCCCGGCAACGAGCTGAAGCTCGGCTGGACCCTCGGCAACCGCGCCCAGCACCGGTGCGACCTCTCCGCGGGCGCGGCGAAGCTGCGGATGAGGCAGGTGCTCTACGACTGGGCGCCGCCCGCGTGGGATCATCCCTCGCTCACGGGAGACGTCGCGCCGTTCGTCGTGGGCGGGCACATCGCCTGGTTCGGCCGGGACTTCCGCGGCGCGCACGCGGCGACGGTGACGCTCGACCGGACGACGATCGACATCGCGGTGCGCGAAGGCGAGTGCGCGCCGGAGCTGCTCGTCGAGCTGTGCGAGGCGCTCCGGCCGGTGTCGGCGGAGGCGCGGGCGCGGATCCTCGCGACGCCCTTCGGCCGGCTCGCGTACCGGAGCCGCCACGCCGACCGCACGCCTTCCGTGCCGGTCGGCTTCTGGCACCACCGCCGCGG
The DNA here is from genome assembly GCA_023150495.1 of Planctomycetota bacterium. Lineage (GTDB taxonomy): Bacteria > Planctomycetota > PLA2 > PLA2 > PLA2 > PLA2. Next base: position 7,777 of record JAKLKT010000077.1, on the reverse strand, counting down.
GCCGCCGAACACGCGCGTGCGCATCCATGAGCGGCCGCCGCCGGGGCTCCCCGGCGCGCACGTCGCGCCGCCCGCGCGGCTCGGGTTCCGCCTCGACACCGTCCAGGTCTTCGGCGGCGGCCCGGACCCCCTGGAGATCGAGTACCTCCATGTCGATGCCGCGGACCCCGGCCGGACGATACGCATCCTCGTGTCGCCCGAACGCGGCGCGGGCGGCGTGCGTTTCCCGCCGGTGCCCGAGGGCCAGCCGTGCACGGTCGAGGCGGCCGGGGAGGTGCACTGGGCGTACGGCGACGCGCGGTACGGTCCGCACGAGGCGGTGTGGCGGCGCGACGGCCTGAACGTCATGCTCCTCAGCAAGCCCGCGCCTTGGACCGACCGCTTCTGGTTCGCCCGCGTCCTCTCCGAGCTGTCTCTTCCATCTTTTCCGGATTGTTAAGGCGTAAGTCGTTATGGGGAGCGGGGTTGCGGTGGTCGGGTGCGGCATTCGTGCCGCATTTCGTGGCCCCGGGCAGGAGAGGGCATGAGGCTCTACAGGGACCTCGCGGCGTGGTGGCCGCTCGTCTCCTCGCCCTCGAGCTACGCCGAGGAGGCGGCGATCGCCGCGGAGGCGATGGTCGGGGGGGCGCGGGGGCCCGTGCGCCGCGTGCTCGAGCTCGGCTGCGGGGGCGGGAACAACGCGAGCCACCTGAAGGCGCGGTTCGAGATGACGCTCACCGACCTGTCGCCGGGCATGCTCGACGTGAGCCGCGCGCTCAACCCGGAGTGCGAGCACGCGCCGGGCGACATGCGCACGCTCCGGCTCGGCCGCACTTTCGACGCCGTCTTCGTCCACGACGCGGTCATGTACCTGACGCGCGAGCGCGACCTGCGCGCGACGGTCGCGACCGCGTTCGCGCACCTGCGGCCGGGCGGCGTCGCGCTCTTCGTGCCCGACGACGTGAAGGAGACGTGGAAGCCGTCGACGTCGCATGGCGGCCACGACGGGGAGGGCCGCGCGCTCCGCTACCTCGTCTGGCACTACGACCCCGACGCCTCGGACACGACGATCGTGGCCGCGTACGCGTTCCTCCTGCGCGAGGGCGCGCGCACGCGCGCGGCGCACGACCGGCACACCCTCGGCCTCTTCCCGCGCGCGACGTGGGTGCGGGCGTTCGAGGACGCGGGCTTTCACCTGACGACATCCCCCTACCTCCACTCGTCGTTCCCTCCCGGCGCGGGCCGCGAGCTGTGGCTGGGCGTGAAACCCTGACCGGCTGCTCCCGGCCCGTCCGCCGGAGCCTTGGCGAAGGCGGAACCCCCTCCCGGTATACTGCGTCGCCGTGACCGTGCGGCCTGCCTACCACGCGCTCTCCGCCCACCACGGGAAGGTCGGCGGGGCGCTTCTTCGCGACCTCTTCGCGGAGGATCCGCGCCGCGGCGAGCGTTTCGCCGCCGAGGCCGCGGGGCTCTACCTCGACTACAGCAAGCAGCGGGTCACGGGGGAGACGCTGCGGCTCCTCGCCGCGCTCGCCCGCGAGTGCGGGCTCAACGAGCGCATCGAGGCGATGTTCCGGGGCGAGCGGATCAACTTGACCGAGGGCCGCGCCGTGCTCCACGTGGCGCTCCGGGCGCCGCGGGAAGCGCGGATCGTCGTCGACGGACGCGACGTCGTGCCGGACGTCCACGCGACCCTCGACCGGATGGCGCGGTTCGCCGCCGCGGTGCGGGACGGCGCATGGCGCGGGCATACGGGGAAGCCCGTTCGCGCCGTCGTGAACCTCGGCATCGGAGGGTCGGACCTCGGCCCCGCGATGGCCTACGACGCGCTCCGGCACTACGCGACGCGCGACATCGGCTTCCGCTTCGTGAGCAACGTGGACGGCACCGACCTCGCCGAGGCGGTGCGCGACCTCGATCCCGAGACGACGCTCTTCGTCGTGTCGAGCAAGACCTTCACGACCGTCGAGACGCTCACGAACGCGCGCACGGCGCGTGCGTGGCTCGTCGGGCGCCTGCGCGACGACGCCGCGGTCGGCAGGCACTTCGTGGCGGTCTCCACGAACGCGGCGGAGGTCGAGAAGTTCGGGATCGACACCGAGAACATGTTCGGGTTCTGGGACTGGGTCGGCGGCCGCTACTCGATGGACTCCGCGATCGGCCTGTCGACGATGATCGCGATCGGGCCGGAGGCGTTCCGCGCGATGCTCGGCGGGTTCCACGCGATGGACGAGCACTTCCGGAGCGCGCCCTTCGAGCGGAACCTGCCGGCGCTCCACGCGCTCCTCTGCGTGTGGAACGCGAACTTCCTCGGCGCGCACTCGCTCGCCGTGCTGCCGTACGACCAGTACCTGCGCCGCTTCCCGGCCTACCTCCAGCAGCTCTCGATGGAGTCGAACGGCAAGCGCGTGACGCGCGGCGGCGCGGAGGTCGGGCACGAGACGGCGCAGATCCTCTGGGGCGAGCCGGGCACGAACGGGCAGCACTCGTTCTTCCAGCTGCTGCACCAGGGGACGCGGCTCGTCCCGTGCGACTTCCTCGGGTTCTGCACGTCGCTGAACCCGCTGCCCGAGCACCACGACCTGCTCATGGCGAACCTCTTCGCGCAGGGCGAGGCGCTCGCGTTCGGGAAGGGGGAGGCGGAGGTGCGTGCGGAGGGGGTGGGGGAGGCGCTCGTCCCGCACAAGACGTTCCCGGGCAACCGGCCGTCGAACACGATCCTCGCGGAGAAGCTCACGCCGGCGGTCCTCGGGTCGCTCGTCGCGTTCTACGAGCACAGCGTCTTCACGCAGGGCGTGATCTGGGACGTGAACTCCTTCGACCAGTACGGCGTGGAGCTCGGCAAGGTGCTCGCGACGCGGATCCACGCGGAGCTGCGTGCGGAGTCCGAGCCGCGCCTCGCGCACGACAGCTCGACCAACGCCCTGATCCGCCGCTACCGGAACCGGATCTTTTGAGCCACCTTGGCTGTGTAAGTCGTTTCGGAGTAAGAGGTTATGGCGGGCCGGTGCGGCACGCGTGCCGCATTTCGGGCCCCCGGAGCCCCCTCCCTTTGGGCGCCTACTGCGCGCCCATCCGCCCGCGGCGATCGATCGGCTCCTTGAGCACCGAGCGGTAGTAGTCGCGGTTCATCCGCCCGATGAACTTGATCGAGATGCCCTTCGGGCACGCGCCCTCGCACTCGCCGAGGTTCGTGCAGCCGCCGAAGCCCTCCGCCTCCATCTGCTCGACCATCCGCGTGACGCGCACGTAGCGCTCCGGCTGGCCCTGCGGCAGGAGGCCCAGGTGCGAGACCTTCGCGGCCGTGAAGAGCATCGCCGCGCCGTTCGGGCACGCGGCCACGCACGCGCCGCAGCCGATGCAGGTCGCGGCGTCGAGCGCCTCCTCGGCCACCTCGGGCTCGACGGGCATCGAGTTCGGATCGGGCTTCGGTCCCGAGTGCACGCTCACGTAGCCGCCCGCCTCGAGGATCCGGTCGAACGCCGTGCGGTCGACGACGAGATCCCTGAGCACGGGGAAGGCCCGCGCGCGCCACGGCTCGATCGTGATCTCGTCGCCGTCGCGGAAGTGGCGCATGTAGAGCTGGCACGTGGTCGTGAGCGCGTTCGGCCCGTGCGGCCGCCCGTTGATCACGAGCGAACACATGCCGCACACGCCCTCGCGGCAGTCGGAGTCGAACGCGACCGGCGCCTCGCCCCTGACCGTGAGCTGCTCGTTCAGCAGGTCGAGCATCTCGAGGAAGGAGAGATCGCCGCTGATGCCGTCGATCTCGTGGCGGACGAAGGCGCCCGCGCCCTTCGCGTGGTCCTGCCGCCAGATGCGCAGGATGAACTTCACCGGCAGGCCCTCCGGACGGGGAAACGGGGGAGGCGGGGGAACCCGGTCACGTCTTGTAGTTCCTTTGCGCGAGGTGCACGGCCTCGAACGCGAGCGGCTCCTGGTGGAGGCGCGGCCGCGCGCCCTCCTGGTACTCCCACACCGAGACGTTCGCGAAGCGCTCGTCGTCGCGCTTCGTCTCGCCCTCCTCGGTCTGGTGCTCCTCGCGGAAGTGGCAGCCGCAGGACTCCTCGCGCGTGAGCGCGTCGAGGCACATGAGCTCCGCGAAGTCGAGGAGGTCCGCGACGCGGCCCGCGTGCTCGAGCGACTGGTTGAGCTCACCCTCGCCGCCGGGGACCTTCACGTCGCGCCAGAACTGCGCGCGAAGCTCGGGGATCTTCCGCAGGGCCTCCTCGAGGCCGTCGCGGCTGCGCGTGATCCCGCACTTGTCGAGCATGAGCTGGCCGAGCTCCCGGTGGAACGAGAGGACCGTGCGCTTGCCGTTGACGGAGAGCAGGCGCTTCGTCCGCTCGCGCACCTCCGCCTCCGCGCGCTTGAACTCCGCGTGGTCCGCCTTCACCTCGCCCGACGGGTTGCGCGAGAGGTAGTCCGCGATCGTCACGGGGAGGATGAAGTAGCCGTCCGCCAGCGCCTGCATCAGGGCGCTCGCGCCGAGCCGGTTCGCGCCGTGGTCGGAGAAGTTCGCCTCGCCGATGGCGTAGAGGCCCGGGATCGTGGTCATCAGGTTGTAGTCCACCCAGAGGCCGCCCATCGCGTAGTGCGGCGCGGGGTAGATCCGCATCGGCGCCTTGCGCGGATCCTCGTTCGTGATCCGCTCGTACATCTCGAAGAGGTTGTGGTAGCGGGCCTCGATGACCTTGACGCCGAGCCGCTGGATCGCGTCGCGGAAGTCGAGGTAGACGCCGTAGCCGGTCGCGCCGACGCCGAGCCCCTTGTCGCAGACCTCCTTCGCGTTCCGCGCGGCGACGTCGCGGGGGACGAGGTTGCCGAACCGCGGGTAGCGCTCCTCGAGGAAGTAGTAGCGCTCCGCCTCGGGGATCTCGGCGGGCGGCCGCTTGTCGCCCTGCTTCCGCGGCACCCAGACGCGGCCGTCGTTCCTGAGCGACTCGCTCATGAGCGTGAGCTTGCTCTGGTGCTCGCTCCCCGCCGGGATCGCGGTCGGATGGATCTGCGTGAAGCAGGGGTTGGCGAAGCCGGCGCCGCGACGCCACGCGCGGTAGGTCGCGGTGACGTTGCACCCCTTCGCCATCGTCGAGAGGAAGAAGACGTTGCAGTAGCCGCCGGTCGCGAGCACGACGGCGTCCGCGGCGTACGACGAGATCGCGCCGCTCACGAGGTCGCGCACGACGATCCCGCGCGCGCGGCCGTCCACGACCACGATGTCGAGGATCTCCGTGCGCGGGTGCATCCGCACGTGGCCCTCGTGGATCTCCTTCGCGAGCGACGACGTGGCGCCGAGCAGCAGCTGCTGCCCGGTCTCGCCGCGGCAGTAGAAGGTGCGCTCGACGAGCACGCCGCCGAACGAGCGGTTCGCGAGCATCCCGCCGTATTCGCGCGCGAACGGCACGCCCTGCGCGACGGCCTGGTCGATGATGCCCATCGAGAGCTGCGCGAGCCGGTAGACGTTCGCCTCGCGGGCGCGGAAGTCGCCGCCCTTGATCGTGTCGGTGAAGAGGCGCATCACCGAGTCGCCGTCGTTCCGGTAGCCCTTCGACGCGTTGATCCCGCCCTGCGCGGCGATCGAGTGGGCGCGGCGCGGGCTGTCCTGGAAGCAGAAGCACTCGACCTGGTAGCCGAGCGCGCCGAGCGAGGAGGCGGCCGCCGCGCCGGCGAGGCCGGTGCCGACGACGATCACGCTGTAGCGGGGCCGGTTGCGGGGCCCCACGAGGCGGATCGAGTCGACGTGGGCGTCCCACTTTTCGCGGAGGGGGCCCGGGGGAACCTTGGCGTCGAGCTTCATTCGAGGGTCCCCGCGAGGAAGGCGAGCGGGACCGCTGCGAAGCCGGCGAAGAGGCCGATGGCCGAGATCGCGGCGAACGCGCGGAGCTTCCGGTTCCGGTCGGGGTTGTCGAGGCCGAGCGTCTGGAAGAGGCTCCAGACGCCGTGGTAGAGGTGCAGCGCGAGGACCGCGACCGCGCCGACGTAGAAGAGGGCGACCGCGCCGTTCCGGAAGGAGCGCGCGAGGTTGTCGTAGACCTTCCCCTCCACGAACGGGTCCACGAGGATCGTGCCCGTCGTCAGGTGGAGCACGTGGAGGACGACGTACACGAGAAGGATCCCGCCGGAGACGAGCATGAATCGCGCGGGGAAGGTGGACTCCCTGGGCACGTAGCGCGCGTAGGGGATCGGGCGGGCGGCGCGGTTCCGGGCGACCAGCTTCGCCGCGCAGCCGACGTGCGCGACGAGGCACGCGAGGAGGAGGAGCCGGACGCCCCAGAGGGCGAAGCCGTGCGGCACGAACGGCGCCCCGAGGGTCTTCAGGCCGGCCGCGTACGCGTCGATCTCCGCGGGCCCGAGGAAGGTCTTCAGGTTGCCGAGCATGTGCATCGCGACCCACGCGAACAGCACGAGCCCGGTCACCGCGACGACGAACTTGAGCCCGACCGCGGTGCGGAGGAGCGTGCGGACGCGGCTCATCAGGGACGATCATGGCACGGCAGTCCACTTACGGCGCGTGCCCCCGGAGCCCCCTCTCTTCAGGCGCGGTAGACGTGGTAGCAGACGGTGTCGCCCTCGCTCCCGGGCCCCGCGTAGGAGAAGCCGAGGCGCTGCATCACGCGGAGCGACGGGCCGTGGTCCGGCTGCGTCTGCGCGCACACGCGCCGCACTTCCGGGTGCGCGAAGGCCCACTCCACGAGCGCGCGCGCCGCCTCGGTCGCGAATCCGTTGCCGTGCGCCTCCGCGACGAACGTGTAGCCGATCTCCGCGGTGCCGTCGCGCGGGCGGCCCTTGAGTCCGACCGTGCCGACGAGCATCGGCTCGTCGCGCCGCGTCACGTACCACGCGCCCCAGCCCGCGTCCGAGGGCTCGCTCGCCATCCACATGAGCAGATGGCGGAGCGCCGCCTCGCTCCAGAGGTCGGGCGGCCACGCCTCGGGCACGCGTGCCGCGAGCAGCGCCGCGAGCGCCGCGCGGTCGAGCGCGAGGTCCGCGCGCACCATCGCGGGAGTGCACGCGGTCAGGTCGAGCCGCCCGGTCGAGAGCCGCACCGTCCACCATGCTAGACTTCCGTCGTGCGGCGCGTGTGGGTCCTTCTCCTCGCCGCCGCGCAGGCGGGGGCGCAGGAGTTCAGCGAGGCGGAGCTGGACCGCGCGATCCGCGAGATCGGGCGCGGCGAGATCGAGTACGTCCGCAAGGTCGGGGCGTGGGGGCCCGCGGCGCGCCGGGCGGTGCCCGCGCTCGTGGCCGCGTGGAGGGTCCCGGGGCGGACGTTCGAGGACGCGGTCGACGCAGCGCTCCGGGCGATGGGGCCCTACGCGTTTCCCGAGGTCGTGAAGGCGCTCGGCGGTCGCGACGGTCCGGTTCGCTGGAGCGCGGAGGACTTCCTCGAGGCGCGCAGCCGGGAGGCGCCGAGCGTGCCGCTCGATCCGGGCCTCGACGGCGCCTTCCTTGACCTGCTCGACCACAAGGACCCGCGCGCCCGCGCGGCCGTGGCGAGGGCGCTTGCCACGAGGGGCGGCGCAGTCGTGCCGAAGCTCGTCCCGCTGCTCGGGACCGGGAGCCCGGGCCGCCGGCATGCGGCGGCGTTCGCGCTCTCGTGGATCGAGCCGCCGCCGGAGGATGCGCGCGCCGCCCTACTCGCGGCGACCTCCGACAAGGACGCGGCGGTCCGTGCGCAGGCGCTCGCGGCCGTCGCGCGCCTGAAATCGTCGGGGAGCGAGATCCTGCGGTGCCTCCTCGCGGCGCTCAAGGACCGCGCGGACGGCGTCGTCGCGGCGGCGGTCGCGGGCCTCGTCGGGCG
>JAKLKT010000076.1 GCA_023150495.1 Planctomycetota bacterium | reverse complement strand
GAAGCCGGAGGAGAAGGCGTGACCCCCTCCGAGGCGCTTCGCGCGGCGATGCCCGACGCGGTCGAGGAGGCCGTCGAGGAGGGCACGCACCCGTTCGTCCGCGTGAAGGCGGAGAAGGTCGTCGAGGCCGCGCGCGTGCTCCGCGACAAGTGCGGCGCCGCGATGCTCCACCAGGTCTCGGGCGTCGACCGCCCGCCGGACAAGCTGGAGGTCGTCTACCACTTCACGCGGATCGCGCCCGACCCCGCGTTCCTCTGCCTCAAGGTCTCCGTGCCGCGTTCGGACCCGGTCGTGCCCTCGCTCGCGAACGAATGGGCGAGCGCGAACTGGGGCGAGCGCGAGACGTGGGACCTCATGGGCATCCGCTTCGCCGGCCACCCGCACCACTACCGGATCCTCCTGCCGGAGGACTGGGAGGGTCATCCGCTCCGGAAGGACTACCAGTATCCCGTGGAGTACCACGGCGTGGACTGCGTCGAATGACGACGATCCAGGGAGTGAAGCTCGACCAGGGCGAGCGCGCGGCGCCGGCGCTGCCGCGCGACATCCTCACCGAGGAGCTCGTCTTCAACATGGGGCCGCAGCACCCGTCGACGCACGGCGTGCTCCGGGTCGTGCTGCGGACGGACGGCGAGGTGGTGCACGACTGCCAGCCGCTCGTCGGGAACCTCCACCGCTGCTGCGAGAAGATCCTCGAGAACCTCACCTACGTGCAGGGGCTGCCCTACGTCGACCGGATGGACTACCTCGGCGCCCTCAACATGGAGCTGGGGCTCGTCCTCGCGGTCGAGAAGGCGGCGGCGGTCGAGGTGCCGAAGCGCGCGCAGTACCTGCGCGTGATCATGTGCGAGATCAACCGCGTGATCAGCCACCTCTTCGCGGCCGGGCAGTTCGGCCTCGACATGGGGGCGTTCACGCCGTTCCTCTACATGTTCCGCGAGCGCGAGGAGGCGCTGACGCTCCTCAACGAGGTCACGGGAGGCCGGCTGCTCTACCACTACATCCGGTACGGCGGCGTGACGCGCGACGTCACCGAAGGCTGGCTCAAGCGCTGCATCGCGTGGTGCGACCAGGTCGCCGCGCACATGGACGAGTACAACAACCTGCTCACCTACAACCACATCTTCCTGAATCGCACGTGCGGCGTCGCGATCATCGACAAGGACACGGCGCTCCGGTACGCGGCGACGGGGCCGATCCTCCGCGCGGCGGGCGTCGCGCGCGATCTCCGGAAGGACATGCCCTACTCCTCGTACGAGGACTTCGACTTCAAGGTCCCGGTCGGGCCCTTCGACAAGGGGGTCGTCGGCGACTCTTGGAACCGCCACCGCCAGCGGCTGCTCGAGATCGAGGAGAGCCTGAAGATCATCCGGCAGGCGGTCGCGAAGCTGCCGGCGGGCGAGGTCTCGAACGCGAAGATCTCGCGCGGCTGGAAGGCGCCCGAGGGCGAGGCGTACGTCGCGTCGGAGGCGCCGCGCGGCGAGATCTCCTGCTACTTCGTCTCGGACGGCGGCAAGGCGCCCTACCGCGCGCGCATGCGCGGCCCGAGCTTCTACAACATCTCGCTCCTCGGCGAGACGTCGCGGGGGCTCCTCATCGGCGACCTCATCGCGCTCATGGGATCGATCGACATCACGCTCGGGGAGTGCGACCGGTGATCCTCGCCGAGACGCCCCCCCTCTCGAGCCACATCGCGGGATGGCTCGCGGGCCTCGTCGGGACGGAGCCGAACTGGCTCTTCGCGGCGATCGGCGCGCTCGTCGTCTCCGCGGCCATCCTCCTGCTCGTCGTCACGCCGGTCGGCCTCGGCGGCGTCTACCTCGAGCGGAAGCTCGCGGGGCGCATGCAGAACCGGCGCGGCCCGAACCGGGTCGGCCCCTACGGCCTGCTCCAGTCGCTCGCCGACGGCGTGAAGCTCCTCGCGAAGGAGGACATCCTCCAGCGGGGCGCCGACTCGCCTCTCTTCCGCTTCGCGCCCTACCTCGTCTTCATGGCGGCGTTCGCGGGGTTCGTCGTGCTCCCGTTCGCGCCCGGAGTCGTGGCGGCGGACCTGGATGTCGGCCTGTTCTACTTCCTCGCGCTCATCGCGCTCGAGACGGTCGGCATCGTCATGGCCGGCTGGTCGTCGAACAACAAGTGGAGCCTCCTCGGCGCGATGCGCGAGGTGGCGCAGGTCGTGAGCTACGAGCTGCCGCTCGGCCTCGCGGCGATGTGCCCCGCGCTCGCCGTCGGCTCGCTCTCGCTCGTCGCGATCACCGACTACCAGGCGGGGCCGATCTGGAAGTGGCTCCTCTGGCGCGACCTCTACTGGGCGATCGCGATGGTGCCCGCGTTCCTCCTCTTCTACACGGCGGGCCTCGCCGCGGCGAAGCGGGCGCCCTTCGACCTGCCGGAGGCGGAATCGGAGCTGACCGCCGGCTTCCACACCGAGTACTCGGGCATGCGCTTCGGGATGTTCTTCCTCCCGGAGTACGCGATGATGCTCTCGCTCTCGGCCGTCACGTCGGTCCTCTTCCTCGGCGGCTACCACGACCCGCTCGGGCTCTCGGCGCCGGGCGGCATGTTCGCGGGCGTCTGGTGGTGGGGGCTCATCTGGTTCTTCCTGAAGACCACCTTCCTCTTCCTCTCGCAGATCGTGCTCCGCTGGACGCTGCCGCGCATCCGCATCGACCAGGTCATGTACCTCTGCTACAAGGTCCTGCTCCCGATCGGGATGGGCTCCCTGCTCCTCACGGCGGCACTGAGGCTCCTCGGATGATGGCACTCCGGAACTGGGCGCGCGCCGTCTGGATGGGGTTGAAGACCACCTGGGTCGGCCTCACGATCACGGTGCCCTACATCTTCCGGCGCCCCTACACGCTCCAGTACCCGGAGGAGGTCCCCGAGATCCCGCCGACGGAGCGCGGGCTGCACGTCTTCGAGATCGACAAGTGCATCGCGTGCGACCAGTGCAGCAAGATCTGCCCGGTCGACTGCATCACGATCGAGGCCGAGGGCAAGGGCAAGACCGCGCGCATCCGCACCTTCGAGATCGACTACAGCAAGTGCCTCTTCTGCGCGCTCTGCTGCGAGCCCTGCCCGACGGAGTGCATCCACATGGGGCCGCAGTTCGACCTCGTCGGCTACACGCGCGACGAGGTGATCATCGACTACGCGGACCGCGAGAACCCTCGCGTCTTCAGCGGGGAGGAGAAGATCCCGTTCGAGATCGTCTCCTTCTCGCGCAAGTGAACCGATGGGCGCCGAGGTGATCCTCTTCTGGCTCTTCGCCGCGATGGCGGTCGCGGGCGGCCTCATGGCCGCGCTGATGCCGCGCATCGTCCACGCCGTCTTCAGCCTGCTCCTCTGCTTCGTCGGCGTGACCGGGATCTACGCGCTCGCGGGCGCCGACTTCCTCGCGGTGACGCAGCTCGTCGTCTATGTCGGCGGGGTCCTCGTCCTCTTCGCGTTCGGCGTGCTCCTCACCGGCCGCACGGCGCTCGCGCTGGGCGACAAGGAGGTGCGCCACCGGAAGACGGGGCTGCTGTTCGGCACGCTCCTCGCCGCCGGCCTCATCGCCGCGATCAGCCGCTCGATCTTCCGCACCGCGGCCGCTACCCCGGCCGAGGGGACGACCGAGGGGCTCGGGAAGCTCCTCCTCGGCGACTACATCATCCTGTTCGAGTTCGCGTCGATCCTGCTCCTCGTCGCGCTCATCGGCGCGGCCTACCTCGTGCGGAGGCAGGCGCCGCCCCCGGAGCCCCCCCAGTGAACGTCGGCCTGTACCACTACCTCCTGCTCGGCGCGATCCTCTTCGCGACCGGCGTCGCCGCCGTCGTCACCCGTCGCAACGCGATCGGCGTGCTCATCGGCGTCGAGCTGATCCTCAACGCGGCGAACATCAACCTCGTCGGGTTCAGCCGCTTCTCGGGCGGCCTCGACGCGCAGGTCTTCGCGCTCTTCGTGATCGTGCTCGCCGCGGCGGAGGCCGCGGTCGCGCTCGCGATCATCCTGCAGCTCTTCGACAAGCGGACCGACGTGGACGTGGACCGGGCCTCGAGCCTCAGGGGATGACGATGGCCGAGACGCTTCCCTCCTACGTCCCCTGGATCCTCTTCCTGCCGGCGATCGGCGCGGTCGTGCAGCAGGTCCTCGGCCCGCGCCTGCCGCGCAAGGGCGACTTCGTCGTCGTCGGCACGATGGCGGCCTCGCTCGTGCTGTCGGTCGCCGCGATGCTCGCGTGGGCGAAGCTGCCGCCGGGCCACTACTTCGCGGCGAGCTGGAAGTGGTTCGAACTCGCGGGCGGCATCACGTTCGAGATGGGGATGGTCGTCGACGGCCTCACCGCGGCGCTCCTCTGCGTCGTGACGATCGTCGCCACGCTCGTCTTCCTCTACTCGACCGCGTACATGAAGGGCGACCCGCGGTACCACCGCTTCTTCTTCTGGCTGTCGTTCTTCGGCGTCTCGATGCTCGTCCTGACGCTCGCGGACAACCTGCTGATGCTCTTCATCGGCTGGGAGCTCGTCGGCCTCTGCTCCTACAAGCTGATCGGGTTCTGGAGCGAGGACCTCGCGAACGCCGAGGCGGCGAAGAAGGCGTTCATCACGACGCGCGTGGGCGACGTCGGGATGCTCATCGGCATCATGATCCTCTACAAGCAGTGCGGCACGCTGCACATCGGGGAGATCTTTCATGCCGTCAAGGGGGGGGCTTTCGGGGGACAGGAGGGGCTCCTCACCCTCGCGGGCGTGGGCCTCTTCTTCGGAGCCGTGGGCAAGTCGGCGCAGTTCCCGCTCCACGTCTGGCTGCCGGACGCGATGGCCGGCCCGACGCCCGTCAGCGCGCTCATCCACGCGGCGACGATGGTGGCCGCGGGCGTCTACCTCTCCGCGCGCATGTTCCCGCTCTTCACGCCGGACGCGCTCGGCTTCATCGCGTGGACGGGCGGGATCACCGCCTTCGTCGGCGCGATCATCGCGGTCAGCCAGACCGACATCAAGAAGGTCCTCGCCTACTCGACGATCAGCCAGCTCGGCTACATGATCCTCGGCGTGGGCGTCGGCGCGCCGTGGGCCGCCATGTTCCACCTCTGCACGCACGCGATGTTCAAGGCGTGCCTCTTCCTCGGGTCGGGCTCCGTGATCCACGCGATGCACCACGCGCAGGACCTGAAGGACATGGGCGGGCTCCGCGCGAAGATGCCCGTGACCTTCTGGACCTTCGTGATCTCGACGCTCGCGCTCGCGGGCATCCCGGCCACGAGCGGGTTCATGAGCAAGGACGCGATCCTCCTGCAGGCGCTGCACGAGCACCGCTACGTGCTCTTCGTCCTCGGCTTCGGCGTCGCGTTCCTCACCGCGTTCTACATGACGCGCCTCGTCTGGCTCTGCTTCATGGGCAAGCCGAAGAACGAGGAGAAGTTCTCCCACGCGCACGAGTCGCCGCTCGTGATGATCGCGCCGCTCGTGATCCTCGCGGGCTTCACGCCGTGGATCTTCTGGGGCCACTTCCCCGAGAAGTTCTTCGGGACGCCCGCGTACTTCGAGTCGCACCCCGACTTCGAGCACGTGCAGGCGGCCTACATCGCGCCGGGGGCCGGGGCGCCGGACCACGACCACCCCTGGTACTTCCAGCTGCTCGCGTACACGACCGGCGGCCTCGGGCTCGCGCTCGGGATCGGGCTCTTCCTGTCCGGGCGCCGCGACGAGAAGTCGCGCCTCCTCCCCGGGCCCCTCCACGAACTCTCGGTCCACAAGTTCCACATGGACGAGATGTACCTCGACGGCGTCGTCGCCGCGGGCAACGCGCTGGCCGATCGGTCCAGCTGGGTCGACGCGAAGGTCGTCGACGGCGCGGTCAACGTCTCCGGCGCCGTGTCCCTCTTCATCGGCGACGCGAGCGGGGACGCAGACCAGATGGTCGTCGACGGCGCGGTGAACCTGACCGCCGACGTGGCCGAGGGCGCGGGGGCGATGGTCGCCACCGCGCAGACCGGCCGGATCCGAAACTACGTCACCGCCGCGCTCGGCCTCACCGCCGTCGCGGTCGTGATCATCGTCTTCGTCTTGTAGGGGCCGCGATGAATCTCCTCACGATCACGATCTTCCTCCCGGTCGCCGGGCTCCTCGCGCTTCTCTTCACGAAGGACGGCAAGCAGGCGCGCTGGGTCGGCATGTTCGGCGCCCTCGCGACCTTCGTCCTCTCCACGTTCGTGCTCTTCAAGTCGGTGAACCTCGAGCCGAGCGAGTACGCGCTCACGTCCGACGTGGCGTGGATCACCCTCGGGAAGTTCGACGTGCACTACCGGATCGGCGTGGACGGCCTCTCCGGGATCCTGATCTTCCTCACCGGGCTCCTCGCGTTCGCCGCGGCGCTCGCGTCGTGGAACATCGAGAAGGGCACGCGCGGCTACTGGGCGATGTTCCTGCTGCTCCACACCGGGATCATCGGGACATTCGCCTCGCTCGACCTGTTCCTCTTCTACGTCTTCTGGGAGGTCATGCTCCTCCCGATGTACTTCCTCATCGGGGTCTGGGGCGGGCCGCGGCGCATCTACGCGTCGATCAAGTTCTTCCTGTACACCCTCTTCGGCTCGATCTTCCTGCTCGCGGGGATCCTCGTCATCTACTTCGCGGTGACGAGCGACCCTGCGTTCAGGGGCAACGCCTTCTCCATCCCCGACCTCACCGCCTACGCGCAGCAGGCGAGGGGCGCCGGCGGGATCCTCGCGAACTACGGCGCGAACGCGGGGCTCGTCGCGAACCTCGTCTTCTGGGGGATGTTCGTCGCCTTCGCGGTGAAGGTGCCCGTCTTCCCCTTCCACACGTGGCTCCCCGACGCGCACGTCGAGGCGCCGACGCCGATCTCCGTGATCCTCGCCGGCATCCTCCTGAAGCTCGGCGGCTACGGCATGCTGCGGATCAACTTCCCGTTCTTCCCCGGCGTGATGAAGGACGCGGCGTTCTGGATCGGGCTCCTCGGCGTCATCAACATCGTCTACGGCGCGCTCGTCGCGATGGCGCAGACCGACTTCAAGAAGATGGTCGCGTACTCGTCGGTGTCGCACATGGGCTTCTGCCTCCTCGGCTTCGCGGCGATGACGCCGGAGGGGCTCAACGGAGCGATCCTCCAGCTCTTCAACCACGGCACGATCAGCGGCCTCCTGTTCCTCGTGGTCGGCGTCGTGTACGACCGCGCGCACCACCGCGACCTCAACCGGTTCGGCGGGCTCCTCTGGAAGATGCCCGTCTACGGGACGATCGCGACGATCGCGATGTTCGCGTCGCTCGGGTTGCCGGCGCTCTCCGGCTTCTGGGGCGAGTTCCTCGCGTTCGTCGGCTCCTACAAGACGACCTACTACGAGGGCGCGAAGCTGATCACGCTGATCGCGACCCTCGGCCTCGTCTTCACCGCGGCCTACTACCTGCGCGCGATCCAGCGCGTGTTCCTCGGGAAGACGAACCCGGCGTACGAGTCCTTCCCGGACGCGACGACGCGCGAGCGCGTCGCGATGATCGCGCTGCTCGTGCCGACCATCTTCCTCGGCATCTACCCGAAACCGCTCATCGCGGTCTACCAGCCGGCGGTGGACGCGATCCGGCTCCTTGTCGGCTGACATGGTCCCCGATCTCGGCAACCTCCTCTCGCGCTTCGGCGCGGAGACCCTCCTCGCCCTCGCGATCCCCGCGATCCTCCTCGCGGACCTCGTCCCCGGGCGCGGCCGCCGCGGCGCCAACGCCACGGCCGTCGGGCTCCTCGCGCTCGTCGCGGCGCTCCTCCTCGTGCTCTTCCAGGGCTCCTCGGACGGCGCGATACTGACGAAGCTGCTCGTCGCGGACGGCCTCGCGAAGGTCTTCCGCGTCCTCGCGATCGGCACCGGCATCGTCGCGGCGCTCGCCGCGCTGCGCTGGGGCGACGCGGAGCGCGGGCGTGCGGAGTTCTTCGTCTGCCTGATCGGCGCGGTGCTCGGCGCGTGCCTCACCGCCGCGGCGAACGACCTCGCGATGCTCTATATCGCGATCGAGACGCTGTCGATCGGCGGATACCTGCTCGCGGGCTTCCGCAAGGCGAGGGTCGAGGGCAGCGAGGCGGCGCTCAAGTACGTGATCTTCGGCGCGGTGTCGTCCGGCGCGATGCTCTACGGCATGAGCCTCCTCTACGGCTTCGCCGGGACCGCGACGCTCACCACGCCCGCGGGCACCTCGTTCGCTTCCTTGGAGGGGGCTTCGGGGGCCGCTGCCGGGCAGCCCGCCTTCCTCGTCGCCGTCGTCCTCGTCTTCGCGGGACTTGCGTACAAGGTCGCCGCGGCGCCCTTCCAGTTCTGGTGCCCGGACGTGTACGAGGGCGCGCCGACGTCGGTCGCCGCCTTCCTCGCGGTCGCGTCCAAGGGCGCGGGGTTCGCGGCGATCCTCCGCTTCGTCGGGGCGGTGACCGCGGGCACGACGCCCGACGTGACGGCGACCGCCGGCGACGTGCGGACGATCCTGCTCGTGATGGCGCTCGTCACGATGACGATCGGGAACGTCGCGGCGCTCCGGCAGAACAACGCGAAGCGGCTGCTCGCCTACAGCGCGATCGCCCACGCCGGCTATCTGCTGCTCGGCGTCGCCGTGACGACGGCGGAGGGGGCGACCGCGGTCGTCTTCTACATGGCCGTCTACCTCTTCATGACGCTCTCCGCCTTCTACA
The DNA here is from genome assembly GCA_023150495.1 of Planctomycetota bacterium. Classification (GTDB taxonomy): domain Bacteria; phylum Planctomycetota; class PLA2; order PLA2; family PLA2; genus PLA2. The sequence goes on along the minus strand of JAKLKT010000076.1, from coordinate 1,015 downwards.
TGGTCGGCCTCGTGGAGAAGCAGACCGGCCGGGCCGACCTCGACGCGTTCGAGGGGCTCGGCTTCCGCGCGCCCGTCCTCGGCGTCTGCATGGCCGTGGCGCTGATCGGCCTCACGGGCCTGCCGCCCACGGCGGGGTTCGCGGGGAAGCTCTTCCTCCTGCAGCAGGTCTTCGAGTACGGCGGGGAGCACGACTCGATGCTCTTCTTCTGGGGCGGCGTGATCGCGCTCCTGAACACGGTCGTCTCGCTCGGCTACTACGCGAAGTTCCTCAAGGTCATGTACCTCTGCGACCTCGAGCGCATGCCCAAGGGGCCCTTCGCGTTCGCGGGGGTGGACAAGGGGCTCGTGCTCGCGCTGACGGTGCCCGTGCTCCTGTTCGGCCTCGCCTTCGCGGGACTCTACGACGTGGCGAGCGAGCTCGCGCGCGGGATCTTCGTCGCGGCGGGGGGGCGGTGAGGAGGCAAGGATGACCCGGGACGAGAAGGTCGCTCTCCTGAACCGCATCCTGCACGGCACGGTCAACTCGGTCGTGCAGTACATCGGCATCGCGACGCCGTACGTGCCGCCCTGGTGCGAGGAGCGGATGGGGGAGCTCGAGGCGATGCGCGACGCCGAGGCGAAGACCGCGAACGAGGTCGTGGCGCTGATCGGCGAGCTCGAGGGAGTCCCGCAGGCCGACGTCTTCCCCTACTGGAACGTCGACCTCAACTACCTGGACGTCCGCTACCTCGCGCGCTTCGCGGCGGAGCACGAGGCGAAGGTCGTGCGGGAGATCGAGGAGTCGCTCGCGGACCTGCGCGACGACCCGCGGCTCCACGGCGCCGTGCAGCGCATCCTCGGCGAGAAGCGCGCGCACCTCGAGGCGCTGAAGGCGGTCGCGGCCATCCCGACGCCGCCCTGGGACCCCGCGCGCGTGAAGAAGGCCGTGCCCGCGGAATGCCAGAACGTCCCGCGCCCCGTGCGGGCGGCGAAGCCCGCGCCGCGCGCCAAGGGGTAGGGCGTGCGCGCGCTCC
>JAKLKT010000075.1 GCA_023150495.1 Planctomycetota bacterium | reverse complement strand
CGCGAGCCACTTGAGCGCCTTCCCGACCGCCTCCTCCGTCGCCGCGCTCCCGCCGCGCGCGCGCAGGAGCTTCGCCCGCGCCTCGCCCGTCCGCCCCGCGGTCAGCGGGCCGGCCGCGGCGACGCCCGCGAGGAGGAGCAGCGCGAAGCGCACGCCCCTATCTACGCACGCGGGTGGGCGCGTTCATAGACCTTCTTCAGCCGCTCCATCGAGACGTGGGTGTAGATCTGCGTCGTCGCGATGCTCGCGTGGCCGAGGAGCTCCTGCACCTCGCGCAGGTCCGCCCCGCGGTCGAGGAGGTGCGTCGCGAACGAGTGCCGGAGCGTGTGCGGCTTCGTCCGCGGGTCGAGCCCCGCCTTCCGCGCGCAGGCCTTGAGCAGCCGGTGCACCGACCGGTCCGTCAGCCGGCGCCCCTTCGCGTTGAGGAAGAGCGGCCGAGGGTCGCTCGCGCGCGGCCGCGCGGCGACGTACGCCTCGATCGCCGCCGTCGCCGTCCGGCCGAGAGGGGCGAGCCGCTCCTTCCGCCCCTTCCCGCGCACCCTCGCGACCCCGTCCCGCACGTCGTCGCGGTCGAGGCCGACGAGCTCGGACACGCGCAGTCCGCCGCCGTAGAGGGTCTCGAGGATCGCGCGGTCGCGCGGCGTGCCGGCGGCCTCGATCAGGCGGGACACGTCCTCCTCGCCGAGATGGAGGGGCAAGGGGCGGCGGGGAGAGGGGGACCTGAGCGCGCGCGCCGGGTCGGCGTCGATCACCCCCTCGCGCGCGAGGAACCGCGTGAACGACCGTACCGCCGCGATGTAGCGAGCGACGGAGGACTTCGCGAGCCCCCTGCCGTTCAGCTCGACGAGGAACCCGCGGAGGACGCGGTGCGTGATCTGCGGCGGCTTCGCGACGCCCTCCTTCTCGCAGTACGCGGCGAGGAGCCCGAGGCTCATCGCGTACGCGCGGAGCGTGTGCGGGGAGCCCGTCTCCTTGAGCCGCTTGAGGTACCGGTCGATCCAGGGCCTCAACGGAGCGCCTCGAGGATCGCGCGGCCCTTCGCGAGCGTCTCGTCGTACTCCGCCTCGGGAACGGAGTCCGCGACGATCCCGCCGCCCACGTGCACCCGCACCTCGCCCCGGGCGAGCACGGGGGTGCGGATCGCGATGTTCAGGTCCATGTTCCCATCATCGGAGAAAAGCCCGATCGCGCCCGTGTAGGGTCCCCGGCGCCCGGCCTCGAGCTCGTCGATGATCTCCATCGCCCGCACCTTCGGCGCGCCCGTGATCGAGCCGCCCGGGAAGGTCGCGGCGAGGAGGTCCACGCGGTCGTAGCCTGCCTCGATCCCGCCGCGGATCTCGGCCACGCGGTGGTGGACCGTCGCGTAGGACTCGATCTCCTTGTCCGATACGACCGAGATCGTGCCCGGCGAGCAGACGCGGCCGAGGTCGTTCCGCTCGAGGTCGACGATCATCGCGAGCTCCGCGGCGTCCTTCTCCGACCGCAGCAGCTCCTCGCGGAGCCGCCGGTCGGACTCCGGGTCCCCTCCGCGCGGCCGCGTGCCCTTGATCGGCCGCGTGACGACCTCGCTCCCGCGCACGCGCAGGAAGAGCTCGGGGCTCGTCGAGAGGACGGCGGCGCCCGCCCCGAGGTCGAGGTACGCGGCGTAGGGCGCCGGGTTCCTCCCGCGGAGCCTCAGGTAGAGCTCCAGCGGGTCGCCCCGGTACGCCGCGCGGAACTCGTGCGCGTAGTTCACCTGGAAGACGTCGCCCGCGTGGATGTACTCGACCGCGCGGCGCACGGCGGCGAGGTAGACCTCCTTCGGCACCATCGCCCGCACCGGCCCGGCAGCGCTCGGCGGAGGCTCCGCGGCGACGCGCATCATGCACGCGTGGATCGTCCGCGCCGTGTCCGCGCACTCCCACCGCGAGACGAACCACCACGCCCGCTCCTCGGCGTCGTAGACCGCGACGGCGGGGTAGTACGCGAGGTCCACGTCGGGGAGCCCCGTCTCGTCGGGATGCCGCTCCGGCACCTCCTCGAACGCGACCCGCGCGCCGTAGCCGACGTAGCCGAACCAGCCGGGCCCGAACGGCAGCGGGCCGAGCGCCTCCACGGCGGTCGCGAGGAGGATCGAGCGGAGCCCCTCGACGAGCGAGGGGTCCCGCACGCGCGCGCCGCCGGGCAGCGCGACCTCGCCGAGCCCCGCACGCCACGTGTACCGCGCGAGCGGGATGGCGCCGAGGACCGTGTAGCGGCCGCCCGCCGCGGAGTCGAGCACCGCGAGCCGGCGAAGGCCTGCGAGGCGCCGGAAGAGGGGGGGGCCGGGGGGCGGGAGGTCCGCACGCTCGGCGTGGATCCGGCCCAGCTCCGGGAAATCGAGCCGCATGGGGTACGGGGATTCTTCCAGAACCGGTGACATTGACACCGGGCGCCGACACAACCGCCTGCCGCACCGGATCGGCGGTCCGGCCGATCCGCGGCGACCGCGGATCGCTCGTCCCATCCGCCCGCATACACTACGGCAGAACCCGTGACGGAAGCCCGGATCTTCACGACCCTGCGTGCGGCGGGAGGCGAGATCCTCTTCTGGCCGGACCACGTCGCGCGGCTCCGGGACGGGGGGCCGCTCGACGGGGATGCGCTGCTCGAAGGGATCGCCGCCGCCGTGCGCGGGATTGCGGACGCCCGGGTGCGCGTCACGATGCGGCCCCCGGAGCCCCCCCTCATCGAGGCGCGGGAGTACGCGCCGCCCGAGACGCCGTGGCGCCTCCGGCCCGTGGCCGTGTCCCTTGCAGGGGACGCTCCTCTCCGGAAGACGACGGATCGTGCGCGCTACGACGCGGCGCGCAAGGCCGCCGGCGAAGCCGACGATGCCCTCCTCGTCGGGCCGAGCGGCGAGGTCCTCGAGACCACGATCGCGAACGTGCTCTTCCTGATGCCCGGGGGGGATCTCGTCACGCCTCGAGCGGCCGGGATCCTGCCCGGAATCGCGCGAGGGCGGGTTCTCGGGCGGGTGCGGGAGACGCCGCTGAGCCTTCCGCAGGTCGCAGACGCGGTCGCCTGCGTCTTGACCAACGCGCTCTTCGTGGCGCACCCGGTGGCCGCGATCGAGGGGATTGCCGGCTTCGAGTCCGCGAAGTTGGCGCGGGATTTGAGGGAGGATGTCGCCCGCAGGGGGTCCGGACTCCGTATAATCCGGCAGTAACCCGCTGGAGGTGGCCCATGAGCATTCGGCGATTCCTCACCGCTCTTCTCCTCGGGGGGGGCACGCTCCTCGCCCAGGAAGAGCCCAAGCCCGAGCAGGGACAGCCCGCCGAGGAGAAGCCGGCGGAAAAGCCGCCGGAGGGCGAGGCGAAGCCCGCCGAGGGGCTCACGTTCGAGGACAACGAGATCCAGATGTTCCTCGACACCTTCGACCAGACCTACAAGAACAAGGACCTCCCGCAGGACGACGCGGTCGCCACGCTCACGAACCTCAAGAACGCCTACACCTACCTGAAGTCGAAGGGCGACCAGGCGACGAAGGAGCAGGTGAAGCTCCAGAAGGACATCATCGACCGGATCGCGAAGAAGGGGCTTTTCGCGAAGAAGCGGCCGCTCGTGAACCTCAAGTGCGCCGAGATCCTCGGCGACCTCGGGGACGAGGACGGCCGGGCCCCGCTCGTGAAGTGGCTCGAGACCGTGCTCGAGGACAAGTCGCCGAACCCGCAGGCGGTCGAGTACGGGTTCCAGTCGCTCGCGTGGATCGGCGGCGACGACAAGGCCACGCTGGAGCTGGTCCTCGACTACGCCTCGAAGGGGAAGCACCCCGACAACACCGTCGCGGCGCAGGCGATCAAGGCCTGCTACCAGTGGCGCGAGCTCGACGGCAAGATGCGCAAGGAGTTCTTCGAGAAGATCTGCCTGTACCTCGAAGGCCTCCACTCCGGCGCGACCGGCGGCGACCCGAAGCGGCGCTCCACCTACGAGACGCGCTACAAGGCGGTCGAGAACGAGGGCAAGGACTGCCTGCGCGAGCTCGGCGACGGCACCGCGTTCGAAGACCCGAAGAAGGCGCGCGCGTGGTTCAACGAGAACAAGAAGGGCAAGTGGGAGACGTACGTAGGGCCGCGCTTCCGCAAGAAGGCCGCGGCGCCCGCTGCCGGGGGCGAGCCGAAGAAGGAGGGAGGGGACGCGAAGCCGGAGGGCTAGTCGCCCGTCGGGCGCGGTCCTTCCCGGCGGCCCGGCCGGCGGCCAGCCGGACGGCGCGCCCCGTTCGCATCACCCCGGGCGGGTTTCCCGGGGCTCCGGCGTCCAATCCGTATGGCCGAGCGCAAGGATCCCATCCTGCCGCTGCTCGCGACGGCGGTCTCGCTCGTCCTCGTCGCGTCCGTGTTCCACTTCTACCCCCGCGTCTCGCAGTGGCTGGGGCCGGAGGTCGAGTCGGTCACGGGCGAGCACGAGAGGGGCGATGTCGCCGTCCCCGTGTGGGTCTGCCGGGGCGTCGACGGCGTCGGGCTCCTCCTCTCGGGCGACGTCCACGACGAGGGCATCGACGGCGCCTTCGCAGGCGGCCCGTACCGCTTCCTCACCCTCCAGGTCTACAACTTCGCGCGCGACGAGCCGTACGAGCTGATCCTGCCGCCGAAGGGGCTCGTGTCGCCCGACGGCGGCGAGCCCGCGCTCCCCGCCGTGGCGCTCGTGAAGCCAGACGCCCCCGCGGCGCTCCGCCCGGTGCTGCTCGCGCTCGGCGCCGTGCCCTCCCTCCGCGTCCCGAAGGGGCACGCAGGGAAGGCGCTCCTCGCGGTCCGCGGCGACCCGGCGAGGCGGACGGCGTTCGTCAGCGGCGCGCTCACGTTCGAGCGGAAGGAGCTCCAGCGCCGGGCGCTCGCGCGCTTCGAGCAGCGGCCCGACCGGAAGCAGTTCGAGGAGTTCTGAATGATCCGCCCCGACGACGACGATCGCGCGCTCAGGGCCCCCGAGCCGCCGGGCAGCCTCCCCGCGCCGCTCCAGGCGATGGCCGAGGCGCTCCGCGCCAACGCGGAAGCGCTCCACCGCCTCGACCGCAGCCAGGAGAGGATCGCGGAGTCGATCGAGAAGAGCGAGCGCGCGCAGCAGGTCGTCACGAGCACGCGCGCTCTCAACGACACGTTCCGGGGGCTGTCGGAGATCCAGCGCGGGCTCCTCGACGCCCTCGTGAAGAACCGGGGGGGCCAGGGGGGGTCGCCTCTCCTCGTCCTCCTCGCCGCGCTTCTCTCCGGGCTCCTCTCGATCCTCGTCTACGACCGCTGGATCTCGGAGCGGACCGTCCCCGTGGGACGGCTCGACGAGGCGCGGGCGGAGGCGGACGGCCTGCGCGCGCGGATCGAGGTGATGAGGACGGAGGCTCTGACCGCGGGGGAGCGGGAGCGCAAGGCGGGGCAGGAGCTCGAGGACCGGGACGCCGCGCTCGCGGCCGCGGGGCGGGGCGCCGCCGAGGCCGCCGCGAAGGCGGAGAAGCTCGAGCGCGAGCTGCGCGAGAAGGAGACCCGGCTCGAGCAGTTCCTCGCCGTGAAGGCGCAGGCGGACCTCGCGGGCGCCCTCCAGATCCAGAACGCCGGCCTCGAGCGGGAGGTCCGGGACCTGAAGGAGCGGATCGCGGGCCTCGAGCGGGAGCGCGCGAACGCCCTCGAGGTCTTCGGGGAGAAGCTCATCGACATGGGGCAGGGCGTCGACCCCGTGGCGCTCAAGGCCCTCGCGGACAGGATGGGTCTCTACCAGGAGCCCGCCGCCCGGCCGCCGCCGGGGGTCGTGAACCTCTCCCGCTCCGCGGAGCGGCTCCTCGTCCAGCAGGTGAACCGCCTCCTGCCCGACGCGATCGAGGAGTCCTACGACCTCGTCCACGTGGCGGCGCTCGCCGACGGGAAACGGCTCGCCGACGTCACCTTGACCCGGAACCGGAACCGGATGATCGTCAACTCCCTCTCCGCGAAGGAGATGGAGATCCACCTCGACCCCGAGACCGACACCGTCGAGCTCCGGCTGAAGGACGGGGAGATCACGAGCCCCCAGCGGCCCGGCGAGCGGGTTCCGATCCCCGCGGACGGCCACTCGGTCTTCCTCAAGGGCGCCGGGGTGAAGGAGTGGCTGCGGCGCGAGGGGGACCGGGTTGCCCTCGAATCGGGCGCGCTGGTCTGGCCTCACGAGCGGGGCTCCGCCCCCAAGGCCCCCTGACTTCCGCCCTCGCGGCGCGCCCGCTCGCCGGGACCCGCCCCCGGCCCCGCGCCGGATGGTTGACGGGGGAAGAAGTCCGCCACTAAAGTAGAGGGACACGCCCCGCGCGAATGTCGTGCCGGGCGATCATTGGATAGATCGGGACCAATTGCCTACCCGGCTGCGAGGTCGCGCAAGCGGCCCAGGCGCCGGTTTGCAGATCTTGGGCCCGGCCGCAACCGGAGGCTGGGACATGCCGCAGTGGCTTTACGGGGTCGTCCCCGGGATCCTCATCGGATTCCTGGGCGGCCGGTACGTCTACCACCGCTTCCTCGCGGCGCGCGAGGCGGAGACGAGGGCGCAGCGCGAGGCGGTGCTCCAGAAGGCGCGGGAGGAAGCGGATCGCGTCCTCAAGGACGCGCAGGTCCGCGCGAAGGACGAGATCCTCACGCGGCGCGAGGAGTTCGAGCGGGACGCGGAGCGGCAGCGCGCCGAGATCCGCGAGATCGAGCTCATCGTCACGAAGAAGGAGGAGGCCTTCGACCGGCGGGACGAGGAGCTGAACCAGCGCAACCGCCGGCTCTCCGAACAGGAGAAGCGGCTCGCCGACCGCCAGGCCTCCCTGAAGACGCGATCGGACGAGCTGGACGCCCGGGAGAAGGAGATCGTCGACAAGCTCCTCGAGGTCTCGGCGCTCAGCCGGGAGGAGGCGGAGAAGCGGGTGCTCGAGCGGCTCGACCAGGAGCTCGCGGTCGAGACCGACAAGCTCGTCCGCCGGCGGGTGGACGAGGCGCGGGAGGAGGCCGAGCGCCGCTCCCGGGACGTCGTCCTGACCTCGATCCAGCGGCTCGGGACCGGCCACATGAGCGACGCCGTCGTCTCCACGGTGGACATCCCCAACGACGAGATGAAGGGCCGGATCATCGGCCGCGAGGGCCGGAACATCCGGGCGTTCGAGAAGGCGACGGGCGTGGACGTGATCGTGGACGACACCCCCGGCGTGATCGTCGTCTCCGCGTTCGACGGCGTCCGTCGCGAGATCGCCCGGCGCACGATGGTCCAGCTCATCCAGGACGGGCGCGTCCACCCGACGCGCATCGAGGAGGTGGTCTCCAAGATCAAGAAGGAGATGGACGTCTTCCTCCGCGAGACGGGGAAGAAGTGCCTCATGGACGTGGGGATCCACGGGCTCCACGGCAAGCTCATCGAGCTGCTCGGGCGGCTCCGGTTCCGCACGTCGTACGGCCAGAACGTGCTCGACCACCTGATCGAGACGTCGCACCTCGCGGGCGCGATGGCCGCCGAGATGAAGCTCGACGTGAAGCTCGCGAAGCGGTGCGCGCTCCTCCACGACATCGGCAAGGCGATCGACCACGAGGTGGAGGGCGGGCATCCCGCGATCGGCGCCGACGTCGCGCGGCGGTGCGGCGAGAACAAGGTGATCGTGAACGCGATCGCGGCGCACCACGACGACGTGCCGATGGAGAGCGTCTACGCCGTGATCACCCAGATCTCCGACGCGCTCTCGGCCGGCCGGCCGGGCGCGCGGCGCGAGACCTTCGACCGCTACATCGAGCGCCTCCAGCGGCTCGAGGACGTGGCCTCGTCCTTCCCCGGCGTGGAGCAGGTCTACGCCATCCAGGCCGGGCGCGAGGTGCGCGTCATCGTCAACAACGCCAAGGTGAGCGACCGGCTCGCCACGCGCGTGGCAAGGGACATCGCCAAGGAGATCGAGAAGGAGCTCACCTACCCCGGCGAGGTCAAGGTCACCCTCGTGCGCGAGACGCGCGTCGTCGAGTACGCCCGTTGAGGATCCTCTGCCTCGGCGACGTCGTGGGCTCCCCCGGCCGGGAGCTGCTCACGAAGCGCCTCATGGCCTTCCGCCACGAGCGGAAGATCGACTTCGTCGTCGGGAACGTCGAGAACGCGACCGACGGCTCCGGCGTCTCGCTCGCCTCCTACAAGGCGCTGCGCGCCGCGGGGATCGACGTCTGCACGACGGGCGACCACGTCTACAAGCGCGCGGACGTGCTCAAGGTCTTCGAGCGCGAGCCGGAGCGGCTGCTGCGCCCGCACAACTACCCGAAGGAGGCGGCGGGCCGCGGCGTGACGACGATCGTGTCGGACGGCGGCGTGCCCGTCTCCGTGATGAACATCCAGGGCCGCGTGTTCATGGACCCGGCCGACGACCCCTTCCGCACCGCGACGGAGCTGCTCGCCGGGCTCAAGACGAAGGTCGTGATCCTCGACTTCCACGCCGAGGCGACGAGCGAGAAGCGGGCGATGGGGTGGTACCTCGACGGCAAGGTGACGGCGGTCGTCGGCACGCACACGCACGTGCCCACGGCGGACGAGGAGGTGCTCCCGCAGGGCACCGCCTACATCAGCGACCTCGGGATGTGCGGCCCCTACCGGAGCGTGATCGGGAGGAGCACGGCGAACGTGCTCAAGAGCTTCACGACGCGCATGTACGCGCCGTTCACGGTCGCGACCCACGACGTCCGCGCGTGCGGCGTGATCCTCGACGTGGACGAGGGGAGCGGCCGCAGCCGCTCGATCGAGCGGATCACGCTCCGCGAGGACTGAGTGCCCACCCCTCCCCGGAGCCCCTCCCCTTCGCACGTGTATCGCGTGGGCGAGCTCCAGGCGGCCGTCCGCGACTTCCTGGAGCAGGAGTTCGGGCGCGTGTGGGTCGAAGGGGAGCTCTCCGGCGTGAAGCGCCCGCAGTCGGGCCACGTCTACTTCGCGCTCAAGGACGAGAAGGCGCGGCTCGACGTCGTGCTGTGGCGGTCGTCGGCCGCGCGTCTGAAGTTCCAGCCGGAGGACGGGCTCGTCGTCCGCGTGCGCGGGCGGCTGACGGTCTACGCGCCGCAGGGCCGCTACCAGATGGAGGCGGATGCGATCGAGCCGGTGGGCGCAGGGCCCTTGCAGATCGCGTTCGAGCAGCTGCGGAAGCGGCTCGAGGCCGAGGGGCTCTTCGATCCCGCGCGCAAGCGGCCCCTGCCCGCATTCCCGCGGCGCGTCGCGCTCGTGACGAGCCCGTCGGGCGCCGCGGTGAAGGACCTCATCCACGTGGCGTCGCGGCGGTGGCCGCCGCTCGAGCTCGTCGTCGTGCCCGTGCGCGTGCAGGGGGCGGGCGCCGCGGAGGAGATCGCGGCGGGGATAAGGCTCGCGGACGCGCGCGGGTTCGACGTGCTCGTGGTCGGGCGCGGCGGCGGGTCGCTCGAGGACCTCTGGGCGTTCAACGAGGAGCCCGTCGCGCGCGCGATCTTTCTGGCGAAGACGCCGGTCGTCTCCGCCGTCGGCCACGAGGTGGACGTGACGATCAGCGATCTCGTCGCGGACGTGCGGGCGGCGACACCCTCCGCGGCGGCGGAGCTGGTCACGCCCGACCGGGCCGAGGTCATGGGGGGGCTCCGGGGGACGGGGCAGAGGCTTACGCGGGCCGTGCGGCGGTTGCTCGACGACGGCCGGCGCCGCGTGGACGCGGCGGCATCCGCGCGGCCGTTCCGGCGCCCGCTCGAGCGCGTGCACGAGGCGGGGATCCTCG
>JAKLKT010000074.1 GCA_023150495.1 Planctomycetota bacterium | reverse complement strand
CGTCCTTCGACGCCGACCAGCGCCTCGTCTTCCGCCAGGCGCTCGCCGGGATGCTCTGGAGCAAGCAGTTCTACCACTTCGACCTCGAGCGCTGGCTCAAGGAGCACGGCGGCGAGGGGCGGCGCGTGCCGCGCAACGGCCAGTGGCCGCACATGCTCAACGCCGACGTCATCTCGATGCCGGACAAGTGGGAGTACCCCTGGTACGCGGCATGGGACCTCGCGTTCCACGCGCTGCCGCTCTCGCTCGTGGACGAGCACTTCGCGAAGGAGCAGCTCGACCTGATGCTCCGGGAGCGCTACCTCCACCCGAACGGCCAGATCCCGGCCTACGAGTGGAACTTCGGCGACGTGAACCCGCCGGTCCACGCGTGGGCGGCGATCTTCGCGTTCAACCTCGACCGGGCACGGGGGGGGAAGGGCGACCTCGACTTCCTGAGCCGCGTCTTCCAGAAGCTCCTCCTGAACTTCACCTGGTGGGTGAACCGGAAGGACCCGACCGGACGCAACGTCTTCGAGGGCGGGTTCCTCGGCCTCGACAACATCGGCGTGTTCGACAGGAGCGCGCCGCTGCCCACGGGCGGCTTCCTCGAGCAGGCGGACGGGACCGCGTGGATGGCCTTCTTCTGCCAGTGCATGCTCGACATCTCGCTCGAGCTCGCGCAGGAGGACCCGGCCCACGCCGCGATGTCCTACAAGTTCTTCGAGCACTTCGTGCGGATCGCTTCGGCGATGGACCGCATGGGCGACCGCCACGACGAGATGTGGGACGAGGAGGACGGGTTCTTCTACGACCTCCTGCGGCTTCCGGACGGGTCCGCGACGCGCCTCAAGGTGCGGTCGATGGTCGGGCTCCTGCCGCTCTGCGCCGTGACCGTGCTCGAGGCGGGCGTCCTCGAGAAGCTGCCGGAGCTCGTCGCGAAGGCGCGCTGGTTCCTCGAGAAGCGGCCGGAGCTCGTGAAGAACATCGCGCTGCCGCAGAAGCCCGGCGTGAAGAACCGGCGCATGCTCGCGATCCTCGACGAGAGGAAGCTCCGCCGCGTCCTCGCCCGCATGCTCGACGAGTCGGAGTTCCTGAGCCCCTACGGCATCCGGGCGCTGTCCCGTCATCACGCCGACCACCCCTACGTCTTCCGCCTGGGCGCGCAGGAGTACCGCGTGGGCTACAACCCCGCGGAGTCGGACACCGGCATGTTCGGGGGCAACTCCAACTGGCGCGGGCCCATCTGGATGCCCGTGAACGCCCTCATCGTGCGGGCGCTCCTCCAGTACTACGCGTTCTACGGCGACGCGTTCCGGATCGAGTGCCCGACGGGCTCGGGCCGGATGATGACGCTCTACGAGGTCGCGGAGGAGATCTCGCGCCGCCTCGGCGCGACCTTCCTGCGCGGCAAGGACGGCAGGCGCCCCGTCTTCGGCGGTTCGGCGAAGTTCCAGGACGACCCGCACTGGCGGGACAACGTCCTCTTCTACGAGTACTTCCACGGCGACAACGGCGCGGGGCTCGGCGCCAGCCACCAGACGGGCTGGACCGGCGTCGTCGCGGTCCTCATGCATCTTTTCGCCGCGACCTCGCCGGAGGACCTGCTCGAGGGCGGCAGGGCCGCCGTGTTCGACAAGGGCCGGCGGCGCGCGAAGGGGGCCGCGGCGCGGAAGACGTAGGCGTCAGAACGAGAGGCCGACTCCGATCATCACGTACGGATCGTCCTGGTCGAGGTTGAAGACGTAGATCGTCGCGCTCACCGAACGTACGTGGAAGCCGATCAGCAGGCCCCGGTCCACCTCGACGTCCGTGTCGTAGGCGCGCGTCCGCTGCGCGACGATGCCGAGGCTCAGCCACTCCGTCGGGTTCACCGTGAACTCGCCCCAGAGGTAGAAGAAGCTGTCGTCCGTCCCGTCGACGTCGAAGACGTACTCCGCCTCGACGTAGAGCTCGAGGACCTTCCAGACGACATCGAACTCGAGCCCCGGCGCGACCCCCTGCGTGTGGCCGAAGACGGCGCCGAGCATCGGCACGAGCGAGAACTCGACCTCCCCGGACCACGCGAACGTCCAGCCCCCCCACACCGATCCCGTGTCGAGGTCCTCGTAGTTGTAGCGTGCCTCGAGGTGGAGCGGGCCCCGGTCGGCGCGGAGGATCGCCGAGCCGTAGGGATCGTCGTCCGGCGGGTCGGTGAAGTAGCCCGTGAGGTCGAAGGCCCAGGCCTCCGCGTCCTCCTCCCCCGGAGCCCCCTCCTCCCCCTCGCCGGCGGCGCAGAGGAGCTCCCGCGGCGCCCGGAGCGCGTCGAGGGTCGCTTCCTTGCATGCCGCCTCGACGTCCCGCGCGAGGTCGGCGCGGGCCGTCGCCGCGAACGCGAGCAGGAGCCAGAGCCCGCGCACCGTCATCCGCCGAGCGCGATCGTGAGGCCGACGAGAACGACGCCGATTCCGAGCATGGCGACTCCGGTCCGCAGGGGATGCATACCCGCGTACTTGCCGAGCGTCCACCCGATCCCGAAGAGCATGGCGAGCGCGACCGCGTTCGAGAGCCGCAGCGCCCGCACCGCGTCCCCCATGAAGAAGAACGGCACCACGACGGGGAAGGTCGAGATGGTCACGAGCAGGAAGACGGCGATCGCGCCGCGGATGTCGCGGAGGGTCAGCGTGCGCACGCGCTGCTCCGGGAGGCCCTTGAGCCAGGCGCGCAGGCCCTCGAAGTCGCGCGGCGTCATCACCTTGACCGCGCCCTCGGGGAGCACGTCCGAGAGGACCGCGGCGGCCTCCTCGCGCGTCGCGGCGCCGCGGACGTGCACAAGCGCGCGGAGCGCCCGGTTGCGCGTGACGACCACGGTCATCACGTACATCACGGCGTCCACGATGCCCCACGCGATGTTGCAGCCGATCGCGCCCGCGAGCGTGGCGCGGATCTCCTCCTCGCCGCCCCCCGCGGCGTGGATCGTCCCCGTGAACGTCAGCGCCATGATGAGGCCGAAGAGGATCTCGGAGAGCCGCTCGACCGGATCGAGTATGCCGCCTCTGGGTTCGTCGCGCACCGCCGCCACCTTCCCCGTCATCCGTTCCCGCGGGCGACGCGGTCGATGTGGTCGGCCGCCTCCGCGACCGAGTCGGTGACGAGGAAGCCCCCCACCTCCCCCTCCTCGGCCGCGCCCTCGCGGAAGATCGTCTCCGAGATGAAGTCGAGCATCCCCTGCCAGTAGTCCTTCCCCATCGCGACGATCGGGAAGTGCCGGATCTTCCCCGTCTGCACGAGCGTGACGGTCTCGAAGATCTCGTCGAGCGTCCCGTAGCCGCCGGGCATGAGGACGAAGCCGACCGAGTACTTCACGAGCATCACCTTCCGCACGAAGAAGTAGTCGAAGTCGACCGTGCGGTCGAGGTAGGGGTTCGGCGCCTGCTCCTTCGGCAGGATGATGTTGCAGCCGACGCTCAGACCCTTCCCCTCGCGCGCGCCCCGGTTCGCGGCCTCCATGATGCCGGGGCCGCCGCCGGTCACGACGGCGTACCTGCGCCGCGCCAGCTCGCGGCCGAGGTCGCGCGCGAGCTTGTAGTAGCGGTGGTCCTCCGGAAAGCGCGCGGAGCCGAAGACGGTGACCGCGGGGCCGATGTCGTGGAGCGCCCGGCACCCCTTCACGAACTCCTGGAACACCCGGAACGCGCGGTCGAAGTCGACGAGCAGGTCGTCGCTCCCGCGCAGGAGCGCCTCCTCGGCGAGGCTCTCCGGTCCGGTCGGCGCCGGCTTCTTCACGTCGGCTCTCCTCGCCGCCGTTGTAGCACGGGGGTCGAGCGGACCTACGCGAACTCCGCCCGGAGCGCGGCGGCAGCGCGGGCGAGCGAGGCCAGCTTCGCGGCGGCGGTCCGCGCGTTGTTCACGGGCCGGTCGGCGAACGTGCCGAACCCGCAGTCCGGGTTCAGGAAGATCCGCCCGGGGCCGAGGAGCCTCGCGACCTCGCGCACCCGCGCGGCGATCGCCTCCGGCGCCTCGACCTCCGCCGTCCGAGGGTTCACGACGCCGAAGCCGACCTGGGCGCGCGCGGGGAGCTCCTTCAGCGCCTCGACCGGGCCCGCGCGGTCCGTCGCGTACTCGAGGACGAACTGGTCCACGTCCATCCGGCCGAGGTGCGGCAGCAGCGGCGCGTAGCCGCCCGAGAGCAGCACGCCCTCGTCGCGGCTCCAGTTGCCGCGGCAGATGTGGAGCGCCCTCACCGGCCCCCGCACCCCCTCGAAAACGCGGTTCACGAGACGCACGGCGAGTTCGAACTCCCTCTCCGGCGACGCCTGTGCGGCGAGCGCGCCGCACATGAACGTGTGGGTCGCCGACTTCCCGGCGAACGCGAGCTCGCTGAGCACCGGCTCGTCGAGCTGGATCACGTCCGCGCCCGCCTCGGCGAGCGCGAGCACCTCCGCGCGGAGGATCCGCACGACGTCGTCGCCGAGCTCCTCGCGCGTGGGGTAGGCGGCGCCCGAGAGCTTCGAGACCCAGCTCGATCGCGTGATGAGGTACGGGCCCGGCAGCGCCACCTTGATCGGCTTCCGGGTGTGCGCGCGCGCGAAGCGGTAGTCGTCGAGCGCGAGCGGCCGCGCGGCGCGGAGCTTCCCGACGACGGTCGCGTTGCGGATGGCGAAGGCGGGCACGTCGAGCGCGCTGAGGATCCCCTCGAACGCGGCCTTGTCCTCGACGTGCTCCAGGAGATCCGCCATCGAGAGGAGCTTCATCCCCTCGATCGAGTCCGCGATGAACGAGCAGAAGTTGTCCCTGCGCTGCTCGCCGTCGGAGACGATGTCGATCCCGGCGTCCTCCTGCTGCTTCAGCGCGAGGAGCGTCGCCTCCTCGACGCGGTCGCGGAGGTCCTTCGCGCCGCGCTTCCTCGCGTCGAGCAGCCACGGCGGCCGCGGCCAGCTCCCGACGACGGTCACGGGAAAAAGCGTCATCACGCCCTCCGGAAGTCCACCCTGACCGGCGCGCCGCGGACGAGCGACTGCGCGACCGGCGAGCGGAGCACGGTCTCGTCCCAGAGCGCGCGAAGCTCCTCGTCCTCGCCGTCCGCGTCCACGTAGACGCGGCCCTGCACCTCGGCGAGCCCCGGGCTCCCCTCCTCCATCCCGAGGAAGGCGAGGATGTTCGATGACTTCGCGCGCAGCGATACCTCGAGGTCGCGCACCTCGACGCCCTTGCGCGACGCGCGCCACTGGAACCCGACGGCGAGGCAGCCGGCGAGCGCCGCGAGCAGGAACTCGATCGCGCTCGGCGCCTCGTCCTCGGTGTCGAACGACGCGGGCTGTCCGACCGTGAACGCGTGGTTCCGCACGAACGCCTTCGCAGGCTGCGCGCCCTGCCGCCGAACGCGCACCTTCCACTCGTAGTTCCGCGCGGCCTCGACGTGCTTCCCGAGCTCGTCGTCGCCGGCCTTCTTCCGGATGAAGTAGCTCTCGCCCGCCACGGTCACGAGCGTGTGCCCGACCATCCGGCACCACGCGGGCAGGTCCTCCTTCACCGAGATCTCGCGGCTCCTGACCTCGAGGATGCCGCCTCCGGGGAGAGGCGCCATCGCGTTGCGGATGATCAGGAGCAGACCGCTCCCGCAGTCCAGGTCGCCGCCTTCGCACACGGCGTCGGGATGGGGATGGGCCCCGGGAAGGGGTTCGCTCAAGCCCGCAGCCTCAAGCCTATAGCCCGCAGCGCACGGCCTCCGGCCTCCGGCCCTTGGCCTGCAGCCTCCCTAATACGACACGCAGGGCGTGCCGTCGCCGAGGAACTCGACGAGCTTCGCCCCGCCGACGATCGTCGCCCCCTCGATCAGGTTCTTCTCGTCGAGGTTCCGCTTCTTGAAGCAGGGGCTGCAGACCCAGATCGTGCCGCCCGCCTTCGTGAAGTTCGTCATGAGCTCCTTCAGCGGCGCGAAGCCCGACTCGTGGATGTCGTCCGAGAAGCCCTTCTGGCAGAGGCGGACGCCCTCGATCGACAGGAAGACGAGCGTCTTCTTGTCCGACGCCACCGCGGCGTTCGCCACGACGAAGGCGACGGTCGCCTTGTCCGTGTTGTCCTTCGAGCTCGCGAGCGTGATGCAGAACTTTCCGGCCATGTCACGTCTCCTCTTCGTTTTCGGCAGGGCATCGCGCCCGGCCGTTCACTCGTCCTTCTTGCGTTCGATCCAGTAGCGCGGGGGCTCCGCGCGCAGGAGCCTGTTCCCCGTGAGCCCGCACCATGCGGGCAGGTCCTCGGGCGCGCCGTGGTCGAGAGCACGCACCTCGAGCACTTCTCCCGGCGCGAGCGCCTTCACGCGCCTGCGCAGCTCGAGGACGAGGTCTCCGCAGCCCATGTCGCCCGCGTCCCAGGCCCGGGCGCCGCCGCCCGCGGCGGGCTCCGGCTCCGGCCGCGACGCGCCGGCTCCCGACTGCTCCCTGAGCCACCGCGCGCCGGGCTCCGGCTCCTTGCCGTGCCCCAGGTGGCGGTCCGACCATTCCCAGCCCGCGCGGAAGCAGACGCGCGAGCGGATGTAGTGGCCGAGGTGCTCGAGGAAGGCCCTGCGCTCGCGGCCGAGGGCGTCGGCGAGGCAGCCTGCGCACCGCGGCCGGTCCTTGAACCCGAGGGCCACGCTCGCGACGAAGGCGTGGGGGCCGAGGTCGCCCCCGCACCCCCCGCACTTCGCCTCGCCGAGTCCCTCGAGATCGCGGATCAGCGCGTCGGTCTTCCCGTCGTCCTCGGTCGTGTTCACGGTGCCTTCCGGATCTCCTTGAACGTGAGCTTCCGTTTGTACCCGTCGAAAGGCTTCCCGTCGATCTCCACGTAGGCCTTCGCCATCGCGTTCACCGGGCCGCCCGCCTGCTTCGGGTCGAGCGAGAGGTCGCGGCCGTGCGACCAGACGACGCGGCGCTCGTCGATGTTGCCGAAGTAGTAGTCGACCATCTTCGGGTCGGGGCCGCCGTAGCCGTCCGCGGTCGTGAGCGTGATCTTCGGCTTGTTCTCGTCGGTCAGCGTGACGCCGTCGACGAAGATGTCCGCGATCGCGACGTCGAGCGGCACCCAGCCCACGCCCGGGGCCAGGTACTCGAGCCAGCAGTGGTAGCTCTGGTCCGCGTCCTGGCCGTCGAGCGGGCCCTTGAAGAACGACCCGTAGGTGATGCGCGTGGGGATCCCCGCGGCGCGCGAGATCGACATGTAGAGCGAGTGGAAGTCGGTGCAGTTGCCCGTCTTCGTGGTGAGGCAGTGCTCCGTGCTCCCCGTCGGCGACGCCTTGAGCTTCGCCGGGTCCTTCACCCAGTACTCGATGTTCTCGAGGACCCAGTCGTAGATGAGGCGCGCGGCCACGGTCGGGTTCTTCTCCCCGCCGACGATCTTCGCGGCGAGGTCCCTGATCCGGTCGTCGATGATCACGTACTGCGTCGGGCCGAGGTACTTCTCCATGCCCTTGAGGTCGGCCTCGGTGTACGGCCGCGTCGCCGCGGGGTCGATGTTCATCCGCACCTCCTTGCGCACGATCTCGAAGGTGGTGACGGCCTTGAACGCCCCGGCCGCGGGCTTCTTGAGCTCCCAATAGAGGTAGGTGTTCCCCTCGTCGTCCCTCGCGGCGCTCGGGTTGCCCGCCGCGCACTCGATCTTCATCTTGCGCACGTCGCTATGGGCGTCGGACTGCGGCTCCGTGAACCAGATCCGCACGACCTGCGCGCCCTCGGGGATCGCCACCTCGAGCTCATGCTTCGCGTCGAACGTCGCCTGCTTGGGCCCGTCGCCGCCGTGCGCGGCCGAAGCCGCGAGCAGGGCGCACGTAACCACGCTCCAACGAACGCTTCCCACGGAACCCTCCTTGCCCCTTTCGGGGACTCCGTTGCCGCCTGGTTCTGTAGATCGGCAAACTAGATATTAAGATTCGGATTGACAGATAGAACGATACCCGTAGGCTGCGCGCGTTCAAGGGCGGATTCGGCAGCAGGAGGAGTGCGCGATGCGGATGCGGGTTTGCCTTCTTCTCACGTTCCTCTGCCTCGCGGAGGCTGCGTGGGCGGGGGACGGGGAGACGGAGGAGCGGCTCCGGCAGCTCGAGGAGCAGAACCGGGAGATCCTCGAGCGGCTGAAGCAGAGCGAGGGGAAGAACACGAAGCTCGAGAGCGAGGTGGATCGCCTCCGCACCATCGAGAACCAGATGCTCGAGCAGGACGTCACGCAGTACCTCGACACGACCCGCGCGCTCGAGGGCGCGCAGCCCGCTGGCACCCCGACGAAGAAGGGCGCGTTCGTCACGATCTACGGGTTCCTGCGCTTCGACGCGTACTACAACACCGCGCGCTTCGACAGCGTGATCATCCCGACCCGCGTGATCGCCGAGGATGGCGTGGCCGCGGACGCGAACGACGACCAGTTCGCGATGGACGTCCGCCTCACGCGCATCGGCTTCGATTTCAACTTCGGCAAGGTCGGCAGCTCCGACGCGACGGGGAAGCTCGAGCTCGACTTCGCGAACTTCCCGTCGGGCCCCTCGGAGTCGCGCCCGACGCCGCGCATCCGCCTCGCGTACACGCAGATCGAGTCCGGCAAGTGGTGGATCCGCCTCGGGCAGGACTGGGACGTCGCGTCCCCGCTCTTCCCGACGGTCAACTCCGAGACCCTCATGTGGAACGCCGGTAACCCCGGCGACCGGAGGCCCCAGGCGGAGTTCTTCTGGAAGGGCAGCGGGAGCATCACGATCCAGGTGGCGCTCGGCCTCCAGGGCGCCGTGAACAACCAGGACCTCGACGCGGGCGCGCCGCCGTTCACCTCGACGGAGCGCGACGGCTTCGACGCCGGCTGGCCGAACTTCGAGATCCGCGGCGCGTGGACGTCGAAGGGCGAGCGGAAGATCATCGTCGGCGTCTGGGGTTACATCGGCGGCAACGAGACCGACACCCCGTTCGGGGGCAGCACCGACTTCCTGAGCGCGATGGCGGGCGCGGACTTCACGGTGCCGATCGGCCCGAAGTTCGTCGTCCGCGGCGAGGTCTGGTGGGCGCAGGCGGGCGGCGACATCCGCGCCAACGCCGGGCAGACGATCAACACCGCGACAGGCGACGAGATCCAGGGCTGGGGCGGCTGGATCGAGATCAAGTTCCTCCAGAACGAGAAGTGGAACTGGTACGCGGGCACGACGGTCGACGACCCGGAGAACGGCGACCTCGCCGGGACGGGCACGACCGAGAACTTCACGGCCTACCTCGGCGTCGTCCGCATGTGGACGAAGACGTTCCGCACGGGCTTCGACGCGACGTTCTGGGAGACGCTCTACGGCAACACGACGCGCGGCAACGCGATCCGGTTCAACTTCTACGCGGTGATGGACTTCTGACGGCGGCGTACGCCGGCTTTCCTCGGGGGTGGGTCCCGCGTCCCGGGCCCGCCCCCTTCTTCGTTTCGGAGCGGGCGTAGCATGGGGCACGATGCGCCGCGCGCTCCTCCTCCCCCTCCTCGCGCTCCTCCCCCATCCCGCCCTCGCCAAGGACGGGCCCGATCCGAAGACGCTCGAGAAGGTCGCGAAGGTCTGGACGGACTACGCGCGCTGGCTCAAGGAGAAGGGGCAGAAGGACGAGGCGCTCCTCGCGATCGCGCGCGCGCGCGAGGCGGGCGGGAAGGACGTCGACGCGCTCGCGAAGGAGGTCGAGGCGCTCGAGGCGGCGGATGCCGATCCGGCCGTGGCGAAGCGGCGCGAGGAGGTCCACAAGGAGGCCGCGAAGCTCTACGACCGGCTCGGGAAGGCGGACGACGCGTGGCTCCTGCGCGCGGCGGAGACCGAGCCCTCGAAGGCGCGGATCGGCAAACTCGCGTCGTCGGTGAAGGA
>JAKLKT010000073.1 GCA_023150495.1 Planctomycetota bacterium | reverse complement strand
GGCCGAGGCCTCGCCTGCCGTTGCCGGCGTCTCGCTGCCGCCCGCATCCGCGGCGCGCGCGTCGTCGCCGGGACGGCTCGGGCGTGCCGGGGCCTCCCGCGCGCCTCTCCGGTGCGACTCGGCGCGCTCGTGCGTGTCCATCCGGAGGAACACCACGAGCCCCGCGACGAGCAGGACCGCGGCGGCGGCAAGGACGTGGAGGGGCTTCATCGCACCATCGTTACGACGCCCGGGATCCTAGCTCTCTTGCGTCCGGCATGCACCCGCCGGACGGCACCTGCCGATCCGCATTGCCCGCTACGATGGGGACGTGCGCCGCCTCGCCGCGCTCGCCGTCCTGCTCGCGACCGCATGCGGCAGCACGCGCCCGCTCGAGGTTCCGCCGCCCTACGACGAGAACGGCATCCTGGTCACGGTGAAGCCGCGGGCCTACGTCGAGTGGCCGCTGTCGTTCGAGACGATCCGCGGCACGGTGGAGAACCGGACGGGCCGTGACATCGATCTCTTCCTCTACCTGAACCTCGTGGACGGCAGGGGCGCGGTCGTCGGACACGCGTCCGTGTACGAGGAGGACTTCCGGCGAGGGGCGAGGCGCAGCTTCGAGGCCCTCGCGTCGGCGGGGGATCCCTTCTCCTTCGATCTCCGGCTGTTCGAGGATGTGCCGCCGTACACGCGTGTCGCGCGCGGGTGCGCGTGGGACCAGCGCGCCCTCGAGCGCCTGTCCGCGGGCCTCGGCGCGCTCGCGACGTGGGTCGCTAGACTCCTGCCTCCAGAACCTGCCGGTCCAGACGCGCCAGCACGCGCGCCCTGAGCTCCACGAAGAACTCCCTCGTGTTGAAGCGCGGGAGGTCGATCTCCGGGAACTCCCCGTGGACCTCCTCGGGCATCGCGTAGTCCCCGGCGACAAATCCCTGCTCCTTCTCCAGCCGGTAGCCGCGGAGGTAGGTGCGGCGCACCGCGGCCGCGAGCTCCTCCGGCGTCGCATCGATGCCCGCGGCCTCCTTCAGGGCCTCGGCCATCCTGTCGTCGGGCAGCCCCGCGAACTTGCACGAGCCGAGCAGGTCGTCCCGCATCATCCTCGGGCCCCGCTCCGTGATCGCCTCGACCCAGTAGTCGAGCGACGTCTCGCGCTCGTACAGCAACAGGAGGTACGTCCGCATCGACATGTGGCCGCCCGCGAGCGCGAAGGGGTAGCCGGGGTTCGTCTGCGGGAGGTAGGCGGGGTACTCGACGCCCTTGCTGTGCATCGCGAAGCCAGCGTGGCCCGTCGTCTCGGAGAGCCGCTTCACGCCCTGGGCGAGCTGGGGCAGCTCGCCCCTCGCGATCCCCTCGATCGTGCGCTTCGTCGCCTTGGCGTCGCCGTACCGGAGCTCGCCGCCGCGGCGGCGCGTGAGCTCCATCGCGTACGAGAGGGTCGCGCCGAGCGAGATCGAGTCGAGCCCCATCTCGTCCGCGAGGAGCACGAGGTCGAGCGCGGCGTCCACGTCGAAGATCCCGAGGTTGCTCGCGAGGAGGCAGAGCGGCTCGTAGTCGAGCTTTCCGCGGAACCGCCCCCGGAGCCCCCCCTCTTCCTTCTCGTAGATGTTCTTGTGGCAGCGGATGCCGCACCTGAGGCAGGACTCGTCCACGACCTCGTACGGGCCCTTCTCCACCTCCGCACGGTGGAGCGGGCGGGATGCGTCGGTGCCCGTCGGGGCGAAGTTCATCTCGGGCAGCGCGTGCACGGGGCTCAGGAACTCGTAGTTGCCCCACGTGCCGCGCTCGCGGAAGCGGCGGCTGCCCTCGCCCCTCGCGACCTCGAGGTTCAGCGCCTTGAGGCGCGGCGACGGCGGTCCGGGCCTCGGGTCGTCGCCTTCCGCGACGATCGCGAGCAGGTTCTTCGAGCCCATCACGGCTCCGAAGCCGCCGCGCCCGCAGAAGCGCGGCTTCGGGTCGCCGGTCCGGAGCTGGAGCGCGGTCGAGAGAGCGATCGCCGCGTAGCGCACGCGATGCTCGCCCGCGGGCCCGATCGCCGCGAAGTGCGCGTCGGGGAAGCGTTGATGCAACACTTGCATCCGCTCGTTGACGGTGCCTTCGAGGTCGAGCGGCTCGATCGTGCAGGACGGGAGCCTCAGGACGGACGGGCGCGCGGCGCGGCCGGTGAGGACGACTTCCTCGATGCCCGCGCCGCGGAGCCGCGCGCCGAAGTCCCCGCTCCCCGCGGACCACATCGCGCCCGGGAGGCCCGCGTTCGAGACCTTGAGGGGCGAGAAGCCGTGGAAGAAGGTGCGGAGCCCGGTCATGAACCCGGTGCCCGTGAGCGCGCCCAGGTTGAGGATGAGGGGGGCCTCGGGGGAGAAGGGGTCCTTGACGCGCCGGCCGAGGAGCAGCTTCGTGGCGCGCCCGATCCCGCCGAGCGCGTCCTCGAGGTCCTGCGGACGCACCTCCTCGCGGCGCGTCTCGCCGGTCGTGAGGTCGACGTGGTGGCGGCGGCACACGACGGCCATTGTAGAAAGAGGCGGGAGCCGGCGTCGCATGCGGTTGCGGCCGTCGTCGAAGCGCGCGTTCGCGTGCCCGCGCGGCTGTGCGCGTCCTGACCGCCTACTGCCGGAGCGCGGCCTCGAGCCTCTCGATGGCATGCGCAAGGCGCTGCCTCGCGATCTCGGTCGTCTCTTCCGAGAGGCGGCGCCTCAGGAAGTCGAGCAGCGCCTGGGCATCGGCGACGCGTGCGCTCGCCGGCTGGATGCTCTCGCACGGCGTGCTCGGCAGCCTGGCATAGAACGCGAGACGCTCGTTCTCGGAGAGGCCGGACGCGAAGAGGATGTCGACGTACCTGGCGAGACGCGCGCGCGGCAGGTCTTCGGCCATGCCCAGCGCCGAGGCGACCGCGTAGACCCCGTCCTCTCCCCGCTTCTCACGCACCTCGCGCGTGAGATCGGAGGCGCGCTCGGGAGAGAGGCTCACGAGCAGCGCGAACGACGTGCGGTCCATCCGACCTGGCTCGAAGCCGATGCGCGCCATCTCCTCGACGAGATCGGTCCTCCCCTCGAACTCGTGGCGCTGGATCCAGTCCGCCACGCCGTACGCGACCGTGAACGCCTTCTTGGGGTCCTCCCCCTTGAGCTCGCGCACCGCGGCGGCCAGCATCGCGTTCATGCCGTTCACCATCGTCGCGTCCGTCGTGGTCCGGAAGAGCATGAAGAGGTCGCGGTAGTCGGTCGCGTCCTCGGAGCCGCGAAGGCCATCGAGCAGGCCCTGGTGCGCCTCGGGCGTGCCGATCTGCCGCAGCACGTCGATCAGCAGCGTGCGGAGGCGCGGGTAGCCGCCGACGACGTTGCCGCTGAGCGAGAAGGCGCCCCCCCAATCCTGGTCGCGGCCCGACTTGAGGAGCGCGACGATCTCGGGCACCACATCGTTGCCGAGCGCGACGAGCTCGAGGAACGAGTCCTTGATCGCGAGCTGGCGCCCACCCTGTTCGATCGCGAGCACGGTCGCGAGGGCCTCCTCCTTCGACCGCGGCGCGGCGGCGACCCCCGGCGCGTCGAGGCGCGCTTCGATCCGGCGGACGCGCTCCTCCAGCGCAGGGGCTGCCGCCGCGGCAGCTGAGTCCGGAGCCATGCCGGTCGCGGCGGGAACGACTCGCTCGGTGCTCACGGTCCGCGGAGCGGGGGCCCGACCGGGCGCGAGCACCATCGTCGTGAGCGCGCTCGCAAGGACCGAGAGAACGACGGACGTCAGGATGACCGTTCGCGGGCGCACGGGCAGATCCTTCGATCCGAGCCTAGCACGCACGCTGCGCGGCCGCGAACCTCGGGGCGCAACGGAACCGTCGCGCGGGTGGCCCGGGCGAGGCACCGATCAGGCGAGATGCCGTCCGGCCTTTCGCGAGTTGTCGGCGGATCGGTGCTTGGCACCGTCCCGCGGAGCCCCTTCGACTGCGGTGGCCCGCCGCGGCGGAAGTGCGGACCCCAATGCCGCACCTCGCGAGCGCAAGTCGTGTGCCGGCGCTGGGTTGCGTCGGAGCGATGGCGTATGGGATACCGCTAACCCAACCCGAGGGTGCGGCGGTAGAACTGCGGGATCTCGTCGGGGTCGGTCGTCATCAGCACGTGGCTCTTGAGCCATGTGGGCGCGCGCGCGGCGCCGACCATCACCTCGAGCTGGCGGCGCAGCGGCCACCAGTAGGGGTCGTCGCCCGCCGCGCCGAAGAACACCACCGGCGACAGCTCGATGATGCCGAGCTTCATGTCGGTCAGCGTGAGGCCCACCTCCTCGAGGGTGCCCACGCCGCCCATGCAGAAGATGTGGAACGACGCCACCTCGAACCACCGCTGCCGGCTGTGGCGGCTCCGGCCCTGGAAGGTCTGGTAGAAGTCCGCCGTCTGGTTCGTGCGCTGGTCCACCGTCTCGATGAAGTTCGCGCCGACCGGGATCTGCAGGCTGTGGGCGCTTCAGGTTCACGAGCAGGCGCTCGAGGTTCGCCTCGTCCTCGTCCGGCAGCGGCTTCGTGGACCCGTAGATCGCGACGATCAGCGGGGTCTTGAAGGACTCGATCTTCCCGGGCTCCATGAAGTAGCCGCGGAGCCCGCGATAGACGTGCGTCGAGACGTGCTTCCGCACGTCGTTGCACCAGAACACCTCGACCCCGAGCCCCTGGTAGTCGGCGAGCCGGCCGTGGTCGCGCGCCGACAGGAACATCCCGTGCTCGTACGAGGCGTGGCGGAACACGAGGCGCTTCACCTTCCCCTCGAGCGCCGCGTTGCAGAGCGCGAGGTGCTCGAAGAGGTTCGGGAAGTAGCGCATGAAGAGCGTGACGCCCGCGCCGGGCTTCACCTTCGTGAGCAGCTCCGTCCCGAACTCCATGCCGCGGCGGTCGGCCGGCGGTGCCGTGAACGTGCCGACGCCCTTCTCGGGCCGGTCGGCCGGGCGGTGCCAGATCGCGCGGGGCGCCTTGCCCGAGAGCGTCGCGGCGAGGTCGTCCGAGACCGCGACCATCCGGTCGTAGTAGGTCGTGCCCGGCTTCTCGCCGAGCAGGCGGTCGAAGACGGACGAGAGCAGCCTGTAGTCCCCGAGCCCCTCCGCGAGCACCGGCGGCCGGTCGCGCTCCTTGATGAACCAGCGCGCGGGCTTCTCCTCGCTCGGCATCGCCGAGTAGACCGCGCCCGCGGCGGACGGGTTGACGATCGGCCGGTCCGAGAGGTTGCAGAACTCGAGGAAGACGCGCGTGCCGCGCGTCGAGATCGGGTCGAGCACGACCGCCTGCAGGTGCTGTCCGAGCGTGTCCGACTGGAGGTCGAGCACGACGTAGTGGCGGTGCAGGAACATCGAGCACGACGTGATCACGCCGTCGCCCGGCTCGAGCACGATGTGCGTGACGGGGCGCTGCACCTGGATGCGGTTCAGCAGGTCCTGCCCCTCGAGGCGCGCGACGATCGTGCGGAGGTCGTCGAGCGTGACGGGGCCCGCGAGGTCGTAGACGCAGCGGTGGGTCTGGATGTTGAATCGCCCCTCGCGGTCGATCGAGAAGGCGGCGGGGAGCTGGAGCGCGTGCGCGACGACCTCCTCGTAGACCTTCTCGGACGAGAGCCGCCGCTCCTCCGGGCAGAAGACGAGCCGCCCGACCTTGAGCCCCTGGAGGACGAGCTCGGGGAGGTGCTGCGCCACGTTGTAGCCGCGGATCACCGACTGGACGGTCGCGGTCATGCGGAGCGCCTTGCCGTCGCGCTGGAGCGGCGTCGTCGGCCGCACCTCGACGCCGAGCCGCGCGAGGCGGCTGCGCGAGGCGAAGACCAGCTCGGGCAGCCGGTCCTTCACCTGGTCGAGGAACTCGAGGGACACCGGGAACTCCACGTCTATCGAGAGGAGCTTCCCCGGCCCCGCCTCGACCTTCGTGACCCAGCCGTCGTCCGTTTGGGGGGTTACGTACATCCGCCGGCTCTCCTTATAAGGTTTCGGCAGTCCGGGTAAATTAATGGCCGGTCCCCGCCCGGAATCGGACGGAAGCCTTGAAACCCGTACTCGTCCCCGTCGTCCTCCTCGCTCTCGGCATCGGCACAGGCTACTTCCTCGGATCCAGCGGCGCGCTCCCCGGGGCGCGCGGCGAGCGCGTCGATACGCGCGAGGTCCTCGACCTCCGCGAGCGACGCGTCGAGGACATGGAGCGGATCCGGCAGCTCGAGGCGAGGATCGCCGACCTGGAGCGCGAGCTCGCGAGCAGGCCCGAGGAGGAGATCCCCTACCCCGGCGACACGCCTGAGGAGCTCGAGAAGCTCCTCGAGGCCGTCTACGGCGAGAACAACATCGATCTCTTCATCGATGTCCTCGACCGGCTCCTGTGCATGGGCGAGAGGGGCTGGCCGATCCTGCGCCGGATGATCATGGACATGGTGTTCAAGGCGCGGTTCCTGCCCTCGCAGTCGGACTTCCGCGTCGACCAGCTCTACCGGTTCGGCCGCATCTTCGCGAACCGCGAGAAGCAGATCATGGGGTTCCTCAACTACCTGCTTCTCCAGAAGGACACGCACGCCTACCTGAAGCAGGGGGCGCTCATGGGCGGCGCGTTCTACGTCGGGTCGAAGGCGCCCGGGAGCGAGGAGCTGACCCAGACGATGATGCAGCTCTTCCTCGAGAACACGGGCGCGGGCGGCGCGGCGATGCCCGGGATGCTCCCCGGAAACGTGGGGAAGAAGATGCAGATCTTCGCGGTCGCGATGTCGGGCAACAAGGAGATGATCCCGTCGCTCCGCGAGGAGTACCGGACGACGAAGGACAAGGACATCCAGGGCGACATCGTCGGCGCGCTCGCCTACCTCGGCGACCCCGGCGCGCTGCCGCTCATCCA
Source organism: Planctomycetota bacterium (assembly GCA_023150495.1). GTDB lineage: Bacteria > Planctomycetota > PLA2 > PLA2 > PLA2 > PLA2. The sequence continues at coordinate 7,437 of JAKLKT010000073.1, read as the reverse complement.
GGAACGGCTCGACCCGAAGCAGGGCGACTTCTCCCGCGAGATCGGCGCGCTCGGCCGGATCGGCACCGAGGAGGCGCACGCGACGGCGTCGGCGTTCCTGCGCCAGATCCCGGACTCGAAGCGCTTCTACCGCCACGCGCGCGACTACGTGCGGCAGGGCGGCGGCTCGTCCGCGGTGCTCCTTATCCGCGACCGCATCCAGGCGGACCCGAAGGACCCCGAAGTCGCGAACACGATCGGCACCTTGCGCCGCTTCCCGACGCAGCAGAGCCTCGACACGCTGAACCTGATCGCGACGTCGAGCCCCGACCCCGGGATCCAGCGCCGTGCGACCGAAGCCGCAACCGAGGTCGACAACCGCCTGAAAGGCATCCTGCCAGAGTAGGCCAGTAGGCCGGATCTTTTCCGGAAGCGGGTGCCATAAGTCGATTCGGCGCAGGTGTTTGCGGCTGAAGGGTGCGGCACGCGTGCCGCAGGGGCGTCAGAAAAGCTTACGCTGCTGGCCGAGGTCGTACACGAGCCGGGCTCCGACGACCCGGGCTCCGTCTCCGTCCAGCCGGGCTCCGTCGAGACGGGCCCGCGCGTCGACACGGTGGCGGCTGGGGACACCCGGGCCGGTGATGTGGAGGACATGGACCCCGTCGATCGCCTCGAGGTGGTCGGCGATGTGGCGCCGGTGGCACTCGTTCCAGAGCCGTTCCGCGCACATGATGGCCGCGGGTCGCTCCCCGGCGATCGCGAGGAGCCGCGCGATCCCCGCCAGGAACTCCGCGCCCTCCATGTGGTCCGCGTACGCGCGCCACATCCCCTCGAGCGCCGTGTGCGGCGAGTCCTCGCGCGCGCCCTTCCGGTAGCCGCCGAGCTCCTTCCCCAGCCAGTGGTAGTCCTCCCACGCCGCCCGGAGCCGATCGCCCGAGAAGTGCGGGTAGCGGCGGGACGCCGGGAACGCGCGGACATCCACGAGCGCCCCGATCCCGTGCGCCTCGAGCAGCTCCGTGAACGCCGCGATCCCGAGGTTCGAGTGCCCGACGGTCCAGATCCTCACGCGGATTAGGATAGACGCGGATGCGACGCCGCGGCCCCGTGTGGCTCGGCCCGAGGATCGAGTTCCCGCTCCCCGAGACGGCGGGGCCGGGCGGGCTCCTCGCCGTCGGCGGCGACCTCTCGCCGGAGCGCCTGCTCGCCGCCTACCGGCGCGGGATCTTCCCGTGGCCCTGGGCGGAGACCGAGCCGATGCTCTGGTGGTGCCCCGACCCGCGCTTCGTCCTCTACCCGGACGAGATGCGCGTGAGCCGGAGCCTCGAGCAGCGCATCCGCTCGGGCCGGTTCGACGTGCGCCTCGACACCGCGTTCGAGTCCGTCGTCGAGGGCTGCGCCGCGACGCCGCGCCGCGACTCCGGCACCGAGACGTGGATCACGACCGGGATGAAGGAGGCGTACGTCCGCCTCCACGCGCTCGGCCATGCCCACAGCGCGGAGGCGTGGCGCCAGGGCAGGCTCGTCGGCGGCCTCTACGGCGTCGCGCTCGGCGGCGCCTTCTTCGGCGAGTCGATGTTCCACACGGAGACCGACGCGTCGAAGGTCGCCTTCGTCCGCCTCGTGCGCCAGCTCGCCCTCTGGGGCTTCCGCCTCGTCGACTGCCAGCTCGAGACGCCGCACCTGAGGAGCCTCGGCGCCCGCGCCGTCCCGCGCAAGCGCTTCCTCGCGGAGCTGGCGGAGTCGTTGGCCCTGCCGGGGCACGGCGGCCCCTGGACGTTCGCCTGAGCGGTACACTCCCCCGGCGTGGACCAACAGGGCCGCCTCGTCCGCCAGCTCGAGACGTTCCGTCAGCGGCTCTTGAATCTCGACACGCGCAACCAGAGCCTCTTCCTCCGGAAGATCGTCAGGAAGCGCGCGTACGACCTGCTCCAGCAGGATGGGGAGGGGCCCGGGGAACCCCGGTCCCCCGGAGCCCCCCCGCCCCACATCAAGCGGCTCTGGGAATGTCTCGCGCAGGGATCCGGCCGCGCGCTCCTCGTTCCCGACTCCGACGTCTCGAAGGAGGCCGACGACCGCCGTTCCGGACTGAAGCAGCTCCAGCGCTTCGCCACCGCGCTGCGCGAGGAGAAGGGGCTCGAGGAGACCTACGTCGGGCTCTCCTGGGTCGAGGGATTCCTCGACGAGCACACCTTCGTCCGCGGCCCGCTCGTCCTCGTGCCGTGCGCGCTCGAGCAGGTGCGTACCGGCCGGTCGCAGGGCTGGTACGCCGTGTTCGACGAGGAGCACCCTCCGGAGATCAACACCGCGCTCGCGGCCGCGATCGCGAAGATGCGCGGCACCGAGATCGGCGCGGACGCCGGCGAGAAGCTCGAGGAGGCGATCGAGGCCGTCCCCGAGAAGACCGGCGAGGCGCTGCACGCGGCGCTCTGCGCGTTCGCGACCTCCCTCGGCCTCCCCTTCGACCCCGCGCCCTTCGACGGCGCGCCGGTCGAGCCGCTGCTCCGGAAGGACGTCGAGGCGCGCGAGCGGGGCAAGCCGCGGATCAGGAGCCACGCGGTCCTCGGCATCTTCCCGCAGGCATCCTCCGCGCTCTTCGCGGACTTCGAGGAGATGATCGGGCGCGCGCAGGCGGGCGAGGTCGACCAGGGCATCGTCGACAACCTCGTCGAGGCGGCCGCGGACGCGGCGCCGGCCCCCTCGAGCGTCGACCTCGACGCGGTCCCCGACGAGCGGATCAACACCGTGCTCCCGAGCGACCCGAGCCAGGACGCGGTGATCGTCAAGGCGAAGGACGCGAAGTGCCTCGTCGTGCGCGGTCCGCCGGGCACGGGCAAGTCGCAGGTGATCGTCAACCTGATCGCGGACGCACTCTTCCGCGGAGAGCGCGTGCTCGTCTGCTGCCAGAAGCGCGCGGCGCTGGACGTCGTCGACCGCCGTCTCCGCGAGGCGGGGCTTTCCGACGCGGCGTTCCTCGTCCACGACGGCGAGCGCGACCGCGCGGCGCTCTACAAGAAGATGCACGGCATCCTCCAGGCGGGCCCGGGCGCCCCCGACGCCGCGGCCGAGTCGCGCCGCCTCGCGGGGAGGATCGACGCGCTCGTGAAGGAGCTGAAGGAGGTCGCCGAGCCGACGTGGAAGGAGGTCCACGGCGAGCGCCTCTTCCGCCTCTACGCGCGCGCGCGCCCCGGCTTCGAGCCGAAGGGCGTCGCGGACGGCGTGGTCGGTCTCGACGACAAGGGGCTCCGCGACGCGTGCGAGCGGATCCGCCGCATGCGCGAGGGCGCGATCCGCTTCGACAGGGGCCCGCTCGCGCGGCGGAAGAGCTGGGCAGACGCGGGGCCGCTCGACCGGCAGGAGATGGGGACGTGCATCGACCAGCTGGCGACGATCGAGGACCCCTGCCTCCGGCCCCCGGACCCCCCCTGGATCGCCCGCGCGAAGACGCTCCTGCCCGCGTACCGCGACCTCAAGGGCAAGTGGTACCGCTTCCTCATGCCTCGTTGGCACTCTGCGAGCCGCTTCGTCCTCGACAACGGACTCGACAAGCTGCGAGAGGAGGAGTGGCTCCCCGCGCTCGAGCGCGGCGAGAGGGCGTTCGCGCTCGTGGAGAGGCTCGGGCGGTTCTTCGACAAGCAGATGATCTGGGAGGGCCGCGGGAACCTGCGCGAGCAGCGCGCGGCGCTCGACGCGGACTTCGCCGCCGTGCAGGAGTACGACGGGCTCAAGAAGAAGCTCGCGGAGGGCGAGCGCGCGACGCTCCATGCCTGCCTCGAGAAGCTCGGCGCGTGCGACTGGGCGGACCACGTGTTCCAGGAGGCGACGCTCCGCTGGATCGACGAGGCGGAGCGGCAGTTCCCGGGGCTCAAGGGCGATCCGCTCGCGCGTTACGAGCGGCTGAAGGCCGAGCTCGCGGCGGCGCTCGTCGAGAAACGGCGCGCGGTCGCGAGGGAGATCGCCGCGGCGGTCAGGCACCGGCAGACGGCGCCGACCTTCCCGCCCGAGGCGGAGGTGCACCCGAACCGGAAAGCCGCGACGGACTGGAACCGGCTCGCCTACGAGCTCGGCAAGAAGCGGCGCGTGAAGCCCCTGCGCGCGCTCATGCGCGAGCTCGCCTGGCCGATGCAGCAGGTCGCGCCCTGCTGGCTCGCGTCGCCCGAGGTCGTGAGCGAGGCGTTCCCGCTCGAGAAGGGGCTCTTCGACGTCGTGATCTTCGACGAGGCGTCGCAGCTCGACCTCGAGCGCGCGCTGCCGGTGCTCTACCGCGCGAAGCGGGCCGTGATCGCGGGCGACGAGCAGCAGATGCCGCCGACGCACTGGTTCGAGGCGAGCCGGGACGAGGAGGAGGAGGGGTCCGGGGAGGAGGAGGAGGGGCTCCTCGAGGCGCAGCGGACCGACAGCCTCCTCGTCGCCGCGAAGCGGATCTACGGGTTCGACTACCTGAGCTGGCATTACCGGAGCCGCTTCCAGGAGCTGATCGAGTATAGCAACCACGCCTTCTACGACGGCGCGCTCCAGGTCGCGGCGAACATGGACCGCGCGACCGCGCGCGCGGCGATCGAGTGGATGCGCGTGGACGGCACATGGCAGCAGCAGACGAACCCGGTCGAGGTGGCGCGGTGCGTGGACCTGCTGCGCGACCTCCTCGCCGCGGACCGCGAGGCGGGGCGGGCGCGCTCGCTCGGCGTCATCACGTTCAACGCGAGGCAGATGGACGCGGTGAAGGACGAGATCGAGCGGCGGCGCGGGGAGGACGCGGACTTCGCGGCGCTCTTCGGCGCGGCGGAGGCGCGCGGTCTCGACGAGCGGCCGTTCGTGAAGAACCTCGAGAACGTGCAGGGCGACGAGCGCGACGTGATCGTGCTCTCGGTCGGGTACGGGCCCTCGCCCGACGGCGTCTTCCGCAAGCAATTCGGCGTGCTCAACTACCAGGGCGGCGAGAACTTCCTCAACGTGGCCGTGACGCGCGCGAAGGAGCGCGTGATCGTCCTGTGCTCGTTCGACCCGGAGCACCTCGCGGTCGAGACGAGCGCGAACGTGGGGCCGGTGCGGTTCAAGCAGTACCTCCTCTATTCGAAGGCGGTGGGGGCGCGGCAGCCGGAGGAGACGCGGAAGATCCTCGCGGACGTGAACCCGGACCTCCTCGTGCAGAAGCGGGCGGGGGGGCCGCGGTTCGAGTCGCCGTTCGAGGAGGAGGTCTGCCGGGCGATCGCGGACCGCGGCTACCAGGTCGACGCGCAGGTCGGGCTCTCGGGCTACCGGATCGACCTCGCGGTGATCGACCCGAAGGACCCGCAGCGCTATTGCCTCGGGATCGAGTGCGACGGCGCGACGTTCCACTCGGGGAGGAGCGTGCGCGAGCGCGACGTGTCGCGGCAGCTCTTCCTCGAGAGCCGCGGCTGGAAGATGCACCGCGTCTGGAGCCGCCACTGGTGGATGGACCGGCAGGCCGAGATCGCGAAGGTCCTCGCGAAGCTGCCGGCGGCGGGTCCTGGGGCCGGGACCATCGGCGGGGGCGCACCATTCGAGTCTTGAATGACGCGAGGCGCTATTCAAGACACGCTCGTAAGTGTGAATAGCGTTCGGCCCCAGCTAGCGAAACGAAAACAAGAGGATGCAGCAGAGGACATCCGCGCGAGGTCGGGCCTGTCGTTCCCGACCGCCGGTTCCGCATTGGATCTGCTCGTGGAGCTCGGCATCGCGCGCGAGCTCACCGGCAAGCGCCGCAACCGCGTGTTCGTGTACGACCAGTACCTCGCGATCCTGAACGAGGGGGCAGAGCGGTAGCTGTGACAAGCTGGAACAGCGAGCTGTGACACGGGGCCGCGCCTTGCTTGTCGGCCCGATGGTAGGCTTAGCAACGTGGGCGCCGTGGCGGAGGTGCTCTCGAGGCGGGAGCGGCAGAAGCCGCCGAAGCGCGGCTCCTGGTGGGTCCTGCTCTGGATTGCCACGATCGTCCCGGCGTTCGTCTACGGCGGCTACATCCTCATCGCGAGTGCCGGGTTCCGCTGGCTCAGGGCGATTCTCTGGGCGGGCTACGGGGCGCTCTTCTTGGCCGCCGCTTTCGCGCTGGACAGGGTCGTCTGGCGCCTACGCGGTCGCCCGGACCGCGTTCCCGCATGGGGCACGGGGCGGCCGCTGCGGATCGTCGCCTTCTGCGCCCTCTACTGCACCGGACTCGCCCTCGTCGCGGCGCGCGAGGTTTGGGGGTTCGTCCTCAGCGCCGTCGTCGCGGAGTCGGTGTTGACCCTCATAGACCGGCTCGCGTCACGCCGCGCTGCCGCCCCCGGAGCCCCCTGACTTCGCGGCGAGCCGCTACTTGAGCGCGCACTCGTTGCGGCCGGACTCGAGCTCGTCGGCCACCGCGTCCTCGACGCTCTCGAGGCCGATGTTGATCGCCTTGATCCGGCGGTACGCGTCCGGGAACTTCCCCGCCCGCGAGCGGATCCAGTGCGCGAAGCGCGCCGCGTCGTCGATCCAGAGCGGCTCGTTCTTCAGGTCCCCGAGCGCGCCGCCGACCGTGCGGTCCGCCGCCCGCTCCGCCGCCGAGCCGTAGTGCGCTGGGTAGATCCGCATCGTCACCGGCCAGTCGCGCTTCGCCCTGCGCAGGCTCTCGAAGAGCACCTTCGTCCACTCCTCCGTCTTCCCGCCGAGGTCCGGCCGGCCGACCGAGCCCACGAAGATGAAGTCGCCCGTCAGCGCGAACGCGTCGCCGCACTTGAACGTGACGCTCCCCTCCGTGTGCCCCGGCGTGTGCACGACCTCGATCGCCGCGCGCCCGACGCGCAGCCGCTCCCCGCCGACGACCGGCCGGAAACGCAGCACGCCCGGCGTCCCGTCGTACGGGTAGATCGCGTCCGCGGGGTGCAGGTAGTAGGGCACGTCGTGCGCGCGCGCGAGCGCCTCGCCGCCCGAGATGTAGTCCGCGTGCGCGTGCGTGTCGGCGACGCCCACGAGCCGAGCCCCCCCGAGCCCCCCCTCATACGCCTCCGTGAACCGCGGCGGATCGACGACGAACGCCTCGCCGCCGCTCACGAGCAGGTACCCGAGCGCGCCCTTCGCGATCCGGTCGAGCTGCACGAGCCGGTCGAGCTCCGGCGGCGCCTCGAGCTCGCGCGCGATCACCGTCCGGTTCCACGCGGCCATCCCGCCGACGACCGACTCCGCGCGGTAGCCGTGCGACGCGAGGTGAGCCGCGACGCGCCGGCTGTCGTTGCCGAGCCCGCACACGACCGCGACGTGCGCGCCGCGCGGGATCCCGGGGTCGGCGCGCGAGAGGAGCTCCGAGCCGCGCACGTTGTGGAAGCGGTCCTCGGGCACGATGTCGATCCGCCCGGCCGCGAGCCGCTGCGGCGCGCGGACGTCGAGGACGTGGATCTCCTCCCCGCTCTCGACGGCCTCGACGAGCTTCTCCGGCGTGATCTCGGGGCTCACGCCCCCAGTGTACGGGGTAAGGGGGGC
>JAKLKT010000072.1 GCA_023150495.1 Planctomycetota bacterium | reverse complement strand
GGCAGACGCCGCGCGGTGCCGGGCACGGGGAAAGGCCGCTCCGGCCAGAGGCCGCCCGTGTCGTCGCCGCCCGGCGGCGGAGGCCCCGGATCGAGGCAGAAGTCCACCGCGAGGAAGATGGCGCGCGAGTACCGGAAGATCGCGACCGAGACGAGGACGTGTCCCCCGAGCACGCCCGCGTAGAGCGCGGGCGACGGATCGAGGAGGACGAGGAACGGGACGAAGAGCGCGACGGATAGCCCGAAGGACGCGAACATGTGGACCTCGGACCCGCCGACCCAGTAGCCCTGCTCGCGCTCGAACGCGCGGGAGCAGCCCGCGCAGCGCTCGGCGCGCAGGAAGAAGCGCCTGAAGATCCGGCCGCGGCCGCACGCCGGGCAGGCGAGCCGGAGGACCCGGCCGAGGAGGCGGAGGGGGGAGGGCGCTTGCAACACGACCGTTGCAGCGTAGCACGCCGGGGGGATCCGCGAGACGGCCCCCGGAGCCCCCCCGGATCCCTCAGGAGCCGAGCCGCGACACCTCCGCCGGCATCTCCGGGAGACCGGCGAGCACGGCGTCGATGATCTCGTCCGCGGCGATCCCCGACGCCTCGCCCTCGAAGTTGAGGATGAGCCGGTGGCGGAGCGCGGGCTTCGCGACCGCGCGCAGGTCCTCGAACGCGACGTGCACGCGGCCCTTGAGAAGCGCCTCCGCCTTCGCCGCGAGGACGAGCGCCTGCGCGCCGCGGACCCCGGCGCCGTAGCGGAGGTGCTTCCTCGCGGATGCCGACGCGTCCGCGCTCTCCGGCTGCGTCGCGCGCACGAAGCGCGCCGCATAACGGACGAGCGGCTCCGCGACGGGCACGCGCCGCACGAGGTCGAGCATCGCGAGGAGCCCCGGGCCGTCGAGCACGGGGCGCGGCTCCGGAGCCGCGGCGCCGGTCGTCGCCTCGACGATCCGGGCGAGCGTCGCCTCGTCGGGATCCGGCACGAGGATCTTGTAGAGGAACCGGTCGAGCTGCGCCTCCGGGAGAGGGTAGGTGCCCTCCATCTCGATCGGGTTCTCGGTCGCGAGCACGAAGAAGGGCGGCTCGATCGGGTGTCGCGTCCCGGCGACGGTCACGGCGCGCTCCTGCATCGCCTCGAGGAGCGCGCTCTGGGTCTTGGGCGTCGCGCGGTTGATCTCGTCGGCGAGGACGATGTTGCCGAAGATGGGCCCCGGCTGGAACTCGAACCGCTTCCGCCCGCCCGCGTCCTCGACGATCACGTTCGTGCCGGTCACGTCCGCCGGCATGAGGTCGGGCGTGAACTGGATCCGCGAGAAGGCGAGGCGGAGCGACCGGGCGAGCGTGCGCACGAGCAGCGTCTTCCCGAGGCCCGGCGCCCCCTCGAGCAGGGCGTGGCCGCCGGCGAGCAGGCAGACGAGGATCTCCCGGACCACGCGGTCCTGCCCGACGATCACACGCCGGATCTCCCCTTCGAGATCGCGGGTCGCCTGCTGGAAGCGGGCCAGGTCCCGGTCGAGGTCCATGCAGCCGTTTTAACGGATCGGCCGCGGTTCGGCCGGAGCGACGGTAAGAAAATCTTCCGGAAGGGGGCCCCCGGGACCGCTGAAGCGGTAAAAAAGGGGGAATACGGTCATGGCGAGGCTGGAGATCCGGAGCCAGGGCAGCTTCTCGGTCGTCGAGCTCGGCGCCGACGCTGTTCCCCTCGGTTTCGACGCGGGCGGGCGCGCGGCGTGGGGCAAGGGGCAGGTGGCGCGGCAGGTCGCGGAGATCTCCGGCGACACCCTCCGGACGGCGGGCGGCGAGCGGACGCTCTCTCCCGGGGAGCGCGTGGACGTGGGCGGCCTCGAGCTCGTCTACCAGGCGGGCGAGGGCGACGTGCGCGCCGCCGCGCTCAACGAGATCGGCCACCTGCTCGGCACGGTCGAGAGCATCGACGGCCTCGTCGAGCGGATCCTCGACGCGATGGTGCGCGTGCTCCGCGTCCGGCGCGTGGCGCTCGCGCTGCTCGACGACGATGAGGTGCTGGCGGTGCGCGGCGCCCGGGCCGACGGGATCGGGATCAACGCGGCGATCGCAAGGGCGGCACTCGACGCCGGCGCCGCGATCCTCACCTCGGAGGCCGCGGTCCGCGACGAGCGCGAGGACGAGGTCTCGATCGACGTCCGCTCGATCCTCTGCGCGCCGCTCCGCGACGGGGGGCGCGCGCAGGGCGTCCTCTACGCGGACAACGAGGGGCGCGCGACTTCGTTCAGCAACGACGAGCTCGACTTCGCCTCCGCGCTCGCGCACCTCGCCTCGTTCGCGATGGGGAACCTCGCGCGCACGGAGCGACTGCGCGAGGAGAACACGCTGCTGAAGCGGCGGCTCGGCGTCCCCGGCTCGCTCGTCGCGGCCTCCCCCGCGATGGAGGAGATCCGCCGCAAGGTGGAGAAGGTCGCCGGCTTCGACGCGACGGTCCTGATCACGGGCGAGAGCGGCGTCGGCAAGGAGATGGTGGCGCGCGAGATCCACGCGAAGAGCGCGCGCGAGCGGGGGCCGTTCGTCGCGGTGAACTGCGCGGCGATCCCGGACACGCTCCTCGAGAGCGAGCTCTTCGGGTATGCGCCGCAGTCCGCGCTCGCGGGCGCCGACCCGAAGGGGCGCGCGGGGAAGTTCGAGCAGGCCGACGGCGGCTCGATCTTCCTCGACGAGATCGGGGAGTTGAAGCAGGAGCTCCAGGCGAAGCTCCTCCGCGTGCTCGAGGACAAGCGCGTCGACCGGATCAACGACACCGCGCCGCGCCCGGTCGACCTGCGCATCCTCGTCGCCACGAACCAGAACCTCGGCCGGCTGGTCGCCGACGGCCGGTTCCGCGAGGACCTCTTCTACCGGCTCAACGTGGTCGCGATCGAGGTGCCGCCGCTCCGCCGCCGTCGCGAGGACATCGCGCCGCTCGCCGAGTTCTTCCTCCGCACCTACCCGGGACCCGAGGAGCTGCGGAAGGCGCGGCTCTCGAAGGCGGCCGCGCGCGCGCTGGAGACGTACCACTGGCCGGGCAACGTGCGGGAACTCCGGAACTGCATCGAGCAGGCGCTGATCCTCGGCGACGGGAAGACGATCCGCCTCGCCGACCTCCCGCCCCAGGTGCGCGCGAGCGCCGGCGGCCCCCTCGAGGACCTGCCCCCGCTCGTGGACGTCGAGCGCGACCACATCGCCCGCGTCCTCCGCGCGACGGACTGGAACAAGGCGCGGAGCGCGCGGCTCCTGGGCATCTCGAAGCCGACGCTCTACGACAAGATCCGCACCTACGGCCTCGCGCCGGACTGAGGTGCGATGCGAGGGGGCTCCGGGGGCCGCGTCTTGACTCCCTTGCATGCACGGCTACGCTTTCCGCCCCATGGCCAAGAACAAGCGCCGGCCCAAGAAGGCCAACCACGGCAAGCGCCCCTGCTCCCACTTCGGCCGCCAGAAGCGCGCGATCCGCACGCCCCGGTAGCCGGCGCCGCGGGGTGCGGCTCCCGCGCCGCCCCTCAGCTCCGCGGCTTTCCCACGTAGTACGTGTTCAGCACGTCGTGGTCGAGGTGGTGGACGGCGAGCACCTCGAATCCCGCCGTCCGGAGCATCTCCAGCGCCCTCTCCTCGCCCCACGCCGCGCCGAGGCCCTCGCCTCCCGCGGCGAGCGACACCGACATGCAGTGCATGCACGAGATCGTGTAGATGAGCGGCGCGAAGGGGTGCTCGAGGTTGTTGTGGAGGTGGCTCGAGCAGCGGATGTCCTGCATGAGGAACGTGCCGTCGCGCCGCAGCGCGCGCCGCGCCCCCGCGAGCAGGGCATCCGGGCGCGACTGGTCGTGGATCGCGTCGAACGCGGTCACGAGGTCGAACGCCTCCCGGTCGGGAATGCCCGCGCAGTCGCGGACCTCGAAGCGCACGTTCCTCGCCCCGTGGCGGTTCGCCTCCGCCCGGGCGCCCGCGATCGCGGCGTCCGAGATGTCGTAGCCGACGAACCGGCTCCCCGGGAAGAGGCGCGCCATCCGGTTGATCGCCCGCCCCCGGCCGCACCCGACGTCGAGCACGTCGATCCCGTCGCGGAGCCTCCCGACGAGGCCGGGCACGACGGGGAGGATCGTCGTCTCGAGCGCCGCGAGGACCGTCTGGCTGCTGTCCTCCGCCAGCACATCGTGGAAGCGCGCGTACCTCCCGTGGGGGACGCCGCCGCCGCGCCGGAAGCACTCGACGATCGCGTCCTCGACCGCGGCGAGGAGCGGGACGAACTGCGCGGTGATGGCGAAGTTCGTCCCGACCCCGGTGAGTAGCTCCGCACGCTCGTCGGGCAGCCGGTAGCGCCCCGCGCCGGGGTCGTAGTCGACGATCCCCCCCGTCACCATCGCGCCGAGCCACTCGCGGACGTACCGCTCGGAGAGCCCCGCGCTCGCGGCGATCTCGAGGCTGGTCGCCGGCGGGTGCCCCCGCAGGGCCTCGAAAAGCCGCGTACGGTGCCCCACGGAGATCATCAGGGAGAGCGCGCCCCCGTTGAGGATCCCGGTCAGACGCTCGGCGAAGGTCTCGGTCGTGGTCCCAGCCATCACCCCGGAGGAACACGGCGGGCCCGGCGCGACCGCAAGCGGGGCTAGGCTCAAGGCGGCCTCGCACCCGGCCGACTCCAGGAGCGGTTTCCAAACAGAGCCTAGAATGCGCTGCTTGACCCGGATCGCCGCGTCGTCCCGGATGCGCGCGGGCGGACCGCCCGCCAGGAGCCCGCGTGGATAGCCGGGACGCCGAACGCTACCGCCGGGTGCGCACGATCCTCCACGCGGCGGCCGAGAAGCGGGGCGCCGACCGGAGCGCGTACCTCGACGCCGCATGCGGCGCCGACCGGGCGCTCCGCCGGGAGGTGGAGCGGCTGCTCGGGACCGCGGGCGTCCCGACGAACCAGATCGTCCCGGCGACGGCCCCCGCACCCCCCCCGGTTCTCGGCCCGTACCGCCTCGAGCGCGAGATCGGCCGCGGCGGGATGGGGACCGTCTACGAGGCCATCGACACCCGCACGTCCGCGCGCGTCGCGCTGAAGGCCCTCCACCCCTACCTCCTCGGCTCCGCCACGCTGCGCGAGCGGTTCACGCGCGAGGCGCGGCTCGGGAAGCAGGTGAGCCACAGGAACGTCGTGCGCACGCTCGAGTACGAGTGCGTCGACGGCTACCACCTCCTCGCCATGGAGTACGTGGAGGGGCGGACGCTCCGCGCGCTCGCGGACGAGTGGCGCACGGTGCCCGAGGGCTTCCTGCGCGAGATCGCGCGGCAGGCCGCCTCGGGGCTCGCGGCCATCCACGAGGCGGGCATCGTGCACCGCGACCTGAAGCCCGAGAACATCCTCGTCACCGACGACCGCCGCGTGCGCATCATGGACCTCGGCGTCGCGAAGATCCACGACGCGTCCGTCGCGCTCACCATCGAGGGGCAGTTCCTCGGGTCGCTGCCCTACGCCGCGCCGGAGCAGTGCGAGGGCCGCGAGGTCGGACCCGCCGCCGACCTCTACTCGCTGGGGGTCGTCCTCTACGAGCTCGCCACGGGCGAGAACCCCTTCCGCTCCGAGACGCCGGGCGCGAGCCTCCGCGCGCATCTCGACGTCGTCCCGCCCGTCGCCGCCGAGCGGAACGGCGACGTCTCTCCCTTCTTCAGCGAGGTGCTCGCGACGCTGCTCGCCAAGAGCGCGGCGCGGCGGTTCGCCTCGGCTCGCGCCCTCGCCGCGGTGCTCGAGGCGGGCGAGCAGGGCCCCTGGTGGGAGGAGCGCGAGCGGGAGATCCGGGCGCGGCGCCTTCCCCGCGTGCTCGTGCGGCGCGACACGTCGTTCGTCGGGCGGGCGCCGGAGCTCGATCTCCTCCGGACCGCCTGGCGCGCGGCGTGCGCGGGCGAGGGCCAGGCGGTGATCCTCGAAGGCGAGCCGGGGATCGGCAAGTCTCGGCTCATCGACGCGTTCCTCCGCGAGCTCGACCCGGACGGCGCCCACGTCCTCTACGGGTCGTTCCCTCCCGGGAGCGGGCTGCGCGGCCTCGTCGACGCGGTGGTCGCCCGCTTCGGCCGGGACGGGATCGACCGGGAGCTGAAGGGGCGTCTCGGCGAGCTCGCGGCGCTCGCCCCGGTCGTGGCCGGCGTGATGCGCGACGGCGCCGGGCCTGCCGAGCCGGAGAGCCTCGCCGCCGCCTTCCGGGAGATCCTCCTCGCGCTCTCGCGCGAGCGGCCGGTGGCGTGGGCCGTGGACGACCTGCACTTCGCGCCGGAGCGCACCCGCGCGGTCGCCTACGCGATGGCGCGCGCGGCCCCGGAAGGCCGCGCCCTCCTCATCCTCTCCGCGCGGAGTCTCCCCATGGACGAGATCGCGGCGCTGGAGCGGCTCCCCCACGTGCGGCGGATCGCGGTTCCCCGCCTCGACGCCAAGGACGCCACCGCGCTCGCGCGCGAGGCGCTCGGCCACGAGGAGGGAGCGCTCGAGATCGCGCGGCGGAGCGACGGCGTGCCCCTCTTCGCATGCGAGCTGGCGAGGGTCGCCGGGAAGGGGCCCGGACCCGACCTCCCGTCCGCGGTGCGCGGCCTCCTCTCGGCGCGGGTCGCGGCGCTCGGGAGCGAGGACCGCTCGCTGCTCGACGCCGGCGCGGTCCAGGGGTTCGATTTCGACGGCGACCTGCTCGCGGCGGCGCTCGGCCTCCCGATCGTCACGGCGCTCCAGCGGCTGGCGGACATCGAGCGGGCCACGGGGCTCGTCCGCGCGGAGGGGCGGCGCTACCGCTTCGACCACCACCTCGTGCAGGAGATCCTCTACGAGGAGCTGCCGCCGCGCCTGCGCGAGGAGTACCACACGCGCATCGCCGACGCGTGCCCGGACCGGGAGGGCCCCGTGGCCGCGCGATTCCTCGCGTCGCACCACCTCCGCGGCGCGCGCCCCGAGGCCGCGCTCCCCTTCCTTCCCGCCGCGCTCGACCACCTCTCGAGCCGCTTCCAGAACGAGGAGGCGCTCGGCCTCATCGACCTCGCGCTGCGACTCCCGCTGCCGGCCGCGGCGCGGATCGACCTGCTCGTCCAGCAGGCGGCGCGCTGCGAGATGCTCGGGCGGCGCGCGCCCCAGAGGAAGGCGGCGGAGGAGGCGCTCGCGCTGGCGGAGGGCCTCGGCGACCCGCGGCTGGAGTGCCTCGCGCAGCTCGCGTGCGGGACGCTCGCCCTCGGCGTCAGCCGCGACGACGAGGCGGCCGCGCACTTCGGGCGCGCCGTGGCCCTCGCCCGCGAGAAGGGCGACCAGGCGCTGGGGATGCACGCGACCGCGCGCCTCGGCACGGTGCTCAGCCGGATGCGGCGGGACGCCGAGGCGATGGGGATGCTCACGGGGGCCCGCGACTGGGCGCGCCGCACGGGGAACGCGGTCGAGGAGGTCCGCACCCTCGTCGGGATCGGCATCTGCCTCCGGCACGGCATCCGCCACGCGGAAGCCCGCGACGCCTTCGCCGAGGCGCTGCGACTCTGCGAGAGGCTCGGGCTCCGCCGCGAGCGGTGCTACGTCGAGGGGAACCTCGGCACGTCGCTCTGGCTCCTCGGGTGCTTCGAGGACGCGAGGCTGCACATCGAGCGCAACGTCGCGCTCGCCGCCGAGATCGGCGATCGTCGCGCGGAGTGCGCGGCCCGCGGGAACCTCGGCCTCGTCCTCCGCGACCTCGGGTTCGTCGCGGACGCGATCGCCTGCTTCCGGACCCATCTCGCGCTGGCCGAGGAGATCGACAGCCGCCGCGCCCAGGTCATCGCGCGAATGAACCTCGGCGAGATGATGGGCACGCTCGGCGACCGCGACGGCGAGGCGAGGGAGCTCGGCCTCGCGCGGTCGTTCGCCGACGAGATCGGACAGGACTACCTGCGCGGGCGCACGATCTATGCCCTCGGCCGCCGCGCCGAGGCGGACGGCGACGCCGCGCTCGCGCGGCAGCTGCAGGGCGAGGCGCTCGTCCACGCGCGGGCGTCGCGCGACCGCGTCGGCGAGGCGTGGATCCTCCTCGCGCTCGGCGAACACGACCCGCTCCGGCTGGAGGAGGCCGACGGGCTCGCGCGGAGCCTCGACCAGCCCGCGCTCGAGGTGATCGTCGCCTCGGCGCGCGGCGACTTCGCGCGCGCCGAGGCCGTGCTCGGCCGGGAGGAGGGGAGGCTCGGGCTCCTCGCGCGGCTCGAGGGCCACTACCGGATCTGGAAGGGGACCGGGGCGACTCGCCACCTCGACGCGGCGGCAAGCCTGCTCGACACCGCGCAGGCGCGCGCGCCGGCCGAGGCGCGCGAAGCGATGATCCGGAACGTGGCGAGCTTCCGCGAGATCCGGGCCGCGAAGGCCTCGGGCTGATCAGGCCTGCGAGCTCTCCCGGAGCAGGCGGAGCACCTCCGCGAGGTCGGGCGGCAACGGCGCCGTGAACCTCATCTCCTCGCCGGTGCGCGGGTGCCTCAGCACGAGCTCCGCGGCGTGGAGCGGCTGCCGGTCGAGCACGACCGGGTTCTTCCACGTCGGCGGCAGGTCGGGCCGGAGGTCCTTCAGCTTCAGCTGGCGCCGCCCCGCGTGCATGCGGTCGACGGCGAGCGGGTGGCCGATGTGCGCCATGTGCGCCCGGATCTGGTGGCGCCGCCCGGTCTTCGGCCGCACCTTCACCCACGCGAAGCGGCCGAACGCCTCGAGCGTCTCGTACTCCGTGCGCGCCTCGCGCCCGCCCTCCGCGACGCGCGGGCGCTCGCCCGGCGTCTTCCGGTCCATGATCGGCGCGTCGATGACCCCGCTCCTCGGCTCGGGCACGCCCCAGACGAGCGCGAGGTAGGTCTTCTCCGCGTCGCCCTGCCGGAACGCGTCGGTGAGCCGCGCGGCCGACTGGGGGTGGCCGCGCGCGACGACCACGACCCCGCTCGTGTCGCGGTCGATCCGGTGGACGAGCCGCGCGGACGGGCCGTAGCGCCGGCGCAGCAGCAGGTCGAGCCCCTCGTCCTCGTGCCCTTCGCCGGGGTGCATCACGAGCCCCGGCGGCTTGTCGACGACGATCATGTCCTCGTCCTCGTAGAGCACGGGGACCGCGAGCGGCTGCCGCACGCGCGCCACGCTGGGCACGCCCTCGGCGCGGCCCTCGCGGATCCTCTCGACCGCCTCGTCGAAGCCGGGCAGGTCGATCTCGTCGCCGTCCCGGACGAAGAGGCCCGGCCGCGCGCGGTGCCCGTTCACCCGCGCGCGCCCCTCCTTCAGGTACTTCATCACGAGCGCGCGGCTCACGCCCTCGAGACACTCCACGAGGTAGCGGTCGAGCCGCCCGCCGCCGCGCTCGACGGTGAGCTTCATGCCCCCGGAGCCCCCCCGAGGATCGCCGCCGAGGCGCTCGCCCCGAGCCGCTCGGCACCCGCCCCGACGAGAGCTTCCGCCTGCGCGAACGTGCGGATGCCGCCGGACGCCTTCACGCGGCCGAAGCGCCGCAGCAGCAGGACATCCTCGACGGTCGCGCCTCGCGGCCCGAACCCGGTCGAGGTCTTGAGGAAGTCCGCGCCCTCCCCGACGGCCACGCGCGCCGCCTCCTCGGCCTCGCTGCGTCCGAGGAGCCCCGTCTCGAGGATCACCTTCAGGACGCCCGCCGCCGCGGCGCGGCGCACCGCGCGCACGTCGGCCGCGACGGCCGGGAGGTCCTTCGACTTGAGCGCGCCGAGGTTCAGCACCATGTCGATCTCGCTCGCGCCGTCCTCGAGGGCCATCGCCGCGGCCTTCGCCTTCACCTCCGTGCGGTCGGCGCCGAGCGGGAAGCCGGCGACCGTGACGATCGGGATGCGCGCGCCGCGGAGGAGGGACACCCAGCAGGGGTGGACGCAGAGGGCCCGGCAGAGGAGCCGCTCCGCCTCGGCGAGCGCCGCCT
>JAKLKT010000071.1 GCA_023150495.1 Planctomycetota bacterium | reverse complement strand
CGATCGCCCGGCTCGAGGACCCGCCGCCGGAGCCGCAGGACAACGAGACCGCCGTCTTCCGGGCGCTCACGCTCGGCCTCTCCCACCGGGCGCTCGGTCATCCCGAGGCCTTCGACTTCCTGAAGGAGGCGAACGAACGCGCCGCGGGCGTCAACCTCCCGTGGCTCAGGAACCGCGCCACGGCCGCGTTCTTCGAGGGGGGCGGGAACGTGAACGACTACCTGGCGTCGCTCAGCCGCACGTTCGCCGACACCCTGCGCGTGTTCGCGGTCTTCCGGGACAAGCTCACCGGGGCGGAGGTGCCGGTCGCCCAGCACCTCGTGAGCAGCGTCCTGAAGCTCGCGGGCCAGGCCGCGGTCCTGCCGACCGCGCTCGAGGGGATCGCGCAGAAGCGGCTCGAGACCGCGCAGGGAGAGGATCGCGCCGTCGCCCTCCTCCTCCTCGCGATCGCGCGCATGAACCTCGACCGGCGCGGCCTCGCGCTCGAGGCGCTGGACGAGGCGGAGGCGCTGGCCGCGCCGTCCGTCGAGCCCTACGTCTACTGGACGCGCGCCCTCGCCCTGCGCCTCCAGGGGAAGCTCGCGCAGGCGGTCCAGTCGGCGCAGCAGGGGATCGAGCTCGCGCTCTCGCTCCCCGAGGCGTTCCCCGACCTCCAGTACCTCTGCGAGCATGCCGCGCTCCTC
Source organism: Planctomycetota bacterium (assembly GCA_023150495.1). GTDB lineage: Bacteria > Planctomycetota > PLA2 > PLA2 > PLA2 > PLA2. The sequence goes on along the minus strand of JAKLKT010000071.1, from coordinate 9,222 downwards.
GCGATGGAGGCGCCGGAGGAGCAGGCGCAGCGCACCTCGCGGTTCCTGACGGAGCAGCTCGAGGCGATGCCCGAGGGGACCGACTGGGTCAGCGCGCTCCTGGAGCGGCTAGCCGCCGCTCGAGCTCCGCAGCGCTGATCCGCTCGGGCGCCTTCAGGTCCGTGCCGAGGACGGTCACGAGGCCGTCGGCGCCGTTCGGGTAGCCGTGGAGGAGGATGCCCCCCTTCCCCTCGGGACCGAGGTAGACGTAGCGCTTCCCGTCGGCGCCGGGCACGAAGCACGCGAGCGGGTCCATCCACTCGGCCTCGACATCCTCGAGGCGGTCGGGGAACCGCCCCTTCTCCTTCCGGTAGTGCTGGAGGCGGGCACGGAGGGTCCGGGCGTTGTGCCGGCAGGCCTGCCCGTCGTCGCCCCCCTCGCCCCTCGGGGCCGGCGCCGCGACCTGCACCTCGAGCCTCGCGTCCTTCCCGGCGCGGACGAAGTAGAGGGCTACGGTCGCTCCGGCGAGGAGCGACAGCGTGAAGCTGCTCGTGTCCATCGAGGCGTAGGACTCCCACTTCAGGCCGTGCTCGTCCGACGTGCGCCACGCGACGCGGCCGAAGAGGTGCTGCGAGAGCGTCTCGACGTCGGGGAACTCGTAGAGCTGCGGCGGCGCTGCGCCGCCCGACAGCGCCTGCGCGAACGGGACGAAGGTGTCGTAGCAGAGCTCGAAGATCCGGACGAGGTCGAGGTAGGAGACCCCCTGCGCGCCGGCCGGGACGGCCGCGCGGAGCTTCCCGAACTCCCGGTTCTTCTCGATCGAGGGGCGGTCGCCGCGCTTCACGGCAAGGATGCGCTGGAAGGCGAGCGGGTAGGGCGTCACGACGAGGCGGCCGTCGACGACGCCGAACGTCGGCGCGACCGGCACGTTCCCGAGCTTGGGATGGCCGAGCGGCATCGCGTGCACCGTCACGTCGCGGAGCCGGAAGGTGGTCACGCCCTGCCCCGCGGGCCACTTCACCCGCGAGAGGAGCTGGACGAGATTCCGCTCGAGGCGCGCCGCGTCCCTGCTCTCGCAGACGAGCGCCACGTCGGGGATGAGGCCCCGGTTCGGGGCCACGAGGAGCGTCACCTCGGGACCGAGGAGGTCGCACAGGTCCTCCTTGAGCTTCAGCCCGAACTCCCGCTCGAGCGGCACCGCGAGCCCCATGGCGAGCTGGAACCCTCCGATCTCCATGGCGGTCCGGTGGAGGCCCGGCACGTCCACGTTCCCGCACGTGACGTAGATCGAGTCCTCGGGCGCGTAGGCAAGGCCCCCGAAGGACGGCGGCGGCCCGCCCTTCTCGAAGAAGCGGCCGAGGCCGCCGCGCTTCTCCGCGGGCGCGAGGACGACGGACGTGCACGCGCGCACGCCCTCGCCGGAGACGCGGGCGACGGTCGTCACGCTCTCCAGGTCGCGGAGCCCGAACTGGGTGAGCATCTGCTGCGCGAACATCCCGACCTGCGCCAGCTGCGGCCCGCTCCCCTGCAGCTTCCGGAGGACGCGGTCGACGTGGATCTCGATCTGGGTGGTCGGGGTGCCCTCGCCGGGGACGCTCGCGAGCATCGCGAGGTGCCGGGGGTCCTTCGCGAGGCAGTCCGCAGTCCCTGCGGCGCGCCGGTCCAGCACGTCCTTGAGCCGGGCCTCGCCCGTCGTGACGAGGATCATGCTCCCGACCGGCGCGACGCAGATCCGCAGCGGGCCGAGGTCGGCCCACGAGTACGTGACGCCGCCGTGCTCCGCGCGGCGGACGAGGCGCGCGATCTCCTCGTCGATGTCGCCCACCTCGTCGCGCGCCGTGAGCGACAGCGCGGCGGCCAGGCGCTCGACCGTGGCCACCGCGTCCCTCGCGTCGCCCTCGACCTCGAACGCCGCGACGGCGTCCACGGGGCACGGGCCGGCGGGGAACCCGACGAGCGCCAGCGCCACCCGGTTGCGCACGCGGAACGACCGCTCGCCCCTCGCGTCGGCGTAGGAGATGTCGACGAAGATGTCCTCCATCGAGAGCGGGTCGCTCTTGACCGAGAGGAACGCGTCCCCGATCGGGATCCGCATCGCCGAGAACGAGCTGTCGACGCCCCGCGACCGCTCGATCAGCGCCTTCATCCGCGGGTCGCTGAAGACCTTCGCCATCGCGAGCGTCTTCAGCTCCTCGCCCGACGGGGTCCGCACCTCCATGTAGAAGGGGGTGTCGGCGGGCAGGTACGCGGCGAGGGAGCCCTCCTCCGCGGCGACCCCGGCGGCGAGAAGGCAGAAGGCGGAGAGGGCGCGGCGCATGCGTGACCGTCCTCCCATCACAAGACGTGCCGGGCGCGTCCTCCCCCGCACCCCCTCCAAGTCCTTGCCAGGAAACGGGTTAGCAGATCCGGGCCCGCGCGCGGAACCGTAACCGCATGGCACGGTGCGCGGGATCTTCACACCTACATCCGGGGGGGCTCCGGGGCCCGGGGCGGTGTGATCCCGTACTTCTCGATCTTGTCGTAGAGCGCCCGGCGGGAGATGCCGAGCCGCTTCGCCGCGTCGGCCTTGTTGCCGCCCGCGAGCTTCAGGGTCTCGAGGATCGCCTGCCGCTCGATGTCCTTCAGGGTGCGGCCCGCGAGGCCCGCGCGCGCGCCGCCGGAGGCGAGGGACGGATGGCTCTTCAGGCTCTCGAGCAGCTCGGCGCCGATCGTCTCGTCGGCGAGCGCGACGAGACGCTTCACCTCGTTCTGGAGCTCGCGGATGTTCCCCGGCCAGTTGTAGGAGGTGAGAACGCGGAGCGCCGCGGGGGAGATCCGCTTGAGCTGCATGCCCGCGTCGGCGCACGCCTGCGTGAGGAAGTGGTCGAGGAGCAGCTGGATGTCCTCGCGCCGCTCGCGGAGCGGGGGCACGCGGATCGCGACGACGTTCAGCCGGTAGAAGAGGTCTTCGCGGAAGCGGCCCTCCTCGACCTCCTGCTTCAGGTCGCGGTTGGTGGCGGCGATGATCCGCACGTCCACCTTCTCGATCTCGGAGCCCCCCACCTTGCGCACCTCGCCCTCCTGGAGCGCGCGCAGGAGCTTCGTCTGCATGGTCGGCGACATGTCGCCGATCTCGTCGAGGAAGAGGGTGCCGCCGTGGGCGCGCTGGAAGAGGCCGTCGCGGGTGCGGTCGGCGCCCGTGAAGGCGCCGCGGACGTGGCCGAAGAGCTCGCTCTCGAGGAGGCTCTCCGGGACCGCGGAGCAGTTCTCCGTCAGGAAGGGCTTGTCGCGGCGGGGGCCGTTCGAGTGGATCGCCGACGCGATCAGCTCCTTCCCGGTGCCGCTCTCCCCCTGGACGAGCACCGGGAACGAGGTGGGGATGACCCTGTCGAGGAGCGAGAAGATCTCGCGGATGGCCGGGCTGAACCCGATGATCTTCGAGTAGTCGTAGAGGTACTTCTCCCGCGGCTTCAGCCCCCTGAGCCGCTGCCGGTAGGCCTCCATCTCCTCGTTCTGGGCCGCGACCTCCTGCTCGAGGCGCTGGTTCAGCTCCTCGAGACGACGGCGCTGGGAGTCGTTCTCCTCGAAGAGGCGAGCGTTCTCGATCGCGATCGCGGCGAGGTCGCGGAACTCGTCGAGCAGCGCCCGGTCCTCCTCCGCGAACTCCGCCTCGCGGAAACGGTGGTCCACGTAGATGGCGCCGATCGTCCGGCCGTGGAGCACGAGCGGCGTGCAGAGGACCGAGAGGAGCTTCAGCTCTCCGATCGAGGCGCTCCCCTGGAAGTCCGCCGGCGCGTTGTCGGTGCGCACGGTGTCGCCGGACTCCATCGCGCGGGCGAGAATGGAGCGGCTGAGCTTGCCGTCGGGGCGCTTCACATGCTCCCGGTCGACGTTCCTCGCGACCGCGACCGAACCCTCGTCGGCGTTCCCGAGCCAGACGAACCCGCGCTCCGCGTGCGTCAGCTCGATGATCGCGTCCATCGTGGCCGAGAGCACCTGCTTCAGGTCCCGCTCCGACGTCAGGGACTTCGCGACGTTAAGGAGGTGTTTGTACCGGGAGGCGAGCGCCGCGTCCGCGGCGCCGGGTCTACTGCCGAAGAGAGCCAAGACCGTCCCTTAATTGCACAGAGGTGCGCATATTCGCAACTCGCCCGGGAGGGTGCCAGCGAAAAAGAAGGCCGCGGGGGGGGCCCGGGGGCGGTGGCTACGGCGCGGTCTTGAGCGCCATCGCCCGGAATGCCCTGGCAGCCGGGCTCAGGAGGTCCTCGGACCGGCTGACCAGGTGGAAGGAGCGGCGCACGTCGAAGCCCTTCAGCCGGAGGCCCGTGAGCGTCCCGTGGGCGAGATCGTCCTTGATCGCGAGGCTCGAGACGAACGCGAGCCCGAGGCCGGCCCGGACGGCCGCCTTCTGGGCCTCCGCGGAGCCGACCTCGCAGGCGATCGTCACCTTCGACGTGCCTTCGGCCCCAAGGAGCTTCCGGAGCGCCTGCATGGTCGCGGCGCGGGTGCCAGACCCCTCCTCCCGCATGACGAACGCGTACTGGAGCAGGTCCGCGCTCTGGACGGTCGATCGCCCCGCCAGCGGGTGGTCCTTCCCGACGACGAGGGTGAGGCTGTCCTCCCCGACTTTCGCGCTCTTCACGTCCGATGCCTCCGGGGCGGCGCCGATCATCCCGACCTCGATCGTCGCGTGTCGCACGTGTTCGAGGACCTCACGCGAGTCGCCGGTGAGCAGCCGGAGGCTCACGCCGGGGTGCTCCTTGTGGAAGCGCCCGAAGAGCGCCGGGAGGATGTAGGAGGCGGGGATCGTCGACCCGCCGACGACGAGCGTCCCGCGGAGGAGCCCCGAGAGCTCCTGCACCGCCATCCGCGCGCCCCGCTCGGCCTGCAGGGCCTGCCGCGCGGGCACGAGGAGAGCGCGGCCGGCGGGCGTCGGGCGGACGCCGCCCCGGTCGCGCTCGACGAGCCGGACCCCGAGGCGGCGCTCGAGATCGGCCATGTGCCCGCTCACCGTGGACTGGCTGAGCTCGAGGTGGCGGGCGGCCTTCGTGAACGAGCCCTGCTCGACGAGGGCGACGAACGCCTCCAGCTGGCGGATGGAGAGGGGGTCGTTGACGGACATAAAAAAGCGGGGCCGCCCCGAACGGGCGGCCCCGGTTTAGCACGTCTCAGTGCGGCTGGAAAGACCAGCCCCGACTAGGCCTCCGTGTCGTCGGCAGGCTTCTCGTTCTCGCCCTTGAACTTGAACTCGAGGATCTTCTTTTCCTGGGCCTCGAAAGCTTCCATCTCGGCCTTGTACTCCTCCTCGTCGCGGGCGATCTTCTTCTCCTTGCTCTTGTTCGCCTTCTCCGCGACGCGCCGCTTCTGGTCCTCGATCGCCGCCTTCTTGCTCTCGAGCCGGTCGAGGTCGTTGAGGAGGCTGATGTAGTCGCGGACCATCGTGTCGAAGTTGTTCACGTACTCCGTGCGCACGACCTGCTGCATCGCCTTCACGATGCCGCCGCCGGAGAGCTCGTTGCCCTCGAGCACGCTGACGACCGTGTAGTCGCGCTTCATGAAGATGATCCGCGGGACCTGCTTGCCGGAGTCCTTCGTGATGCGGTCCTGGGCCGCGTCCCCGGAGGTCATCTTGATGCACTCGAAGAACTTCGAGCCGACGCCCACCTGCTCCTTGGCGAACGCCACGGAGTCGAGCTTGCGCGTCGCGCTGTCCGTCGGGTCATCCGACATGACGTAGACCATCATCGGCTTGGCCGCGATGGTCGCGCGGACGGGCTTCGCCTCGGCAGCGTCAGCGGACTCGCCGGTCGTCACCGCGGAGGGCGCGACGGCAGCCGAGCTCTGCCAGTTGATGTTGAGCCGGGCCAGACTGGCGCCGGAGCGCGGGCATCAGCCGGCGTCGGCCGGACGGACGAGCGCCGCGATCACGACGAGCGCGGGCGCGAAGACGAGAAGGCGGGACATGGTTCGTTCCTCCTACGACAAGGAGCCCCGGGGTAAGCCGATGCCTCCGGGCGCTATCCATAGGAGTTTACGACGTGGGCGGGCCTCTTTCTAAGTAGTTTTTGACCTAGGGGGGGCCCCGGGGGCAGAAACCGGAGCCTCATGACACAAGTCGTTTCCGGGAAAGGACTTGCGGAGGTCGGCGCCAGGACCCCACCAGCCCGAGCCCAGGTAAAAAACCGTGCGGGGCCCCCTCGGGGCAGATCCGGGCCGTCGCCTGCCGCGTCCGGACCTGGCTCAGGCAAACGTCTGAGCCATGCGTGCCCCCGCGGCATGCGGCGCCGAAAGCTCGTCGTGCTGGGTGAAGAGGAAGGTGTCGTAGTAGTAGTGCGTGAGCAGGAGGCCCTTCCCGATCATGTAGTAGATGAGCATCTCGGACGGCTGCTTGTGCGCGCCGGCGCCCAGCGTGGTGATCCCGAAGTGCCGGGCAAGCGCCGCGAGGCTGAAGACGATCCCGATGATGAGCACGGTGCCGGCGACGGCCGAGAGGTAGTAGCGCAGGAACCCGGGCACGCCCTTGGCCGAGATGGACCGCACGAAGCCGAGCTCCACCTCCCCCCGGTCGGCGCGGACCCGGTTGGCGTACCAGATGAGCGCGAGGTACTGGATGCAGTGCCAGCTGTTGATCCCCTGGAACGCCACGTCGAGGTTCGGGAAGAGGGGCGTGAAGAACGTCGCCGCGACCGTGGCGGCGATGAGGGCGGTCTTGCCGTAGTGGAGCGCCCCGCGGAGGCCGCGCCGCACGGTGAGCACGATCCAGCCGGCGAGGAACACCCCGAAGACGCCGAACGCCGCCCAGACGAGCCCGGGGCCGAGGATCGCCTCGGGAACGAGGAGCCGCGTGTTGTCGAGCATGAACGTGCCCTCGACCATCCGCACGGTCGCGAACGGGTAGAGGCACGAGAAGATGAGGCCGTACTCCGTCCAGCGCTCGAGCCTCGTGGGCGCGATGTCCTGCCGGTTGCTGTAGCAGTTCGCGATGTAGGTGATCTGCTGGAGCACGTGCAGGGACGCCCACGTGAAAAAGACGGTCAGGAAGAGCGGCGTCGCGAACCAGGCGAACGCGGCGGTGGCGAGCGGGATCAGGTAGGCGAGCCGCGTGTAGGCCGAGTGGTTGCGGACGAAGCGCGGGTCCATGTTCGTGCGCGTGAAGGTCACGAACACGTGCGGCCCGCCGACCGCGAGCATGATGACCGTCGCGACCCCCGCCGGGGTCATGCCGAGGTGGTAGAGAAGCGGGGCCACCGGGACGACGAGCACGCTCAGGATGAGCCACGTCAGGTCCCACTTGGGGCTCTTGATCCAGCGGTTCTGCATCGCTCCGGCCAGCATACATAGGGGTTGCGCGGCTTCAAACCTCTCCCTCCCGCCCTGCCCGGCGGCCTTCAGGTAGTCTTTGCGCATGGCCGACTTCCGGGGTCCGGTCCACCTGGCCGCCGTCGAGGTGGAGCGCGCCGTGCCCGCGGGCACCCCGGGCGCCTTCGCGCTCGGCTTCGCGCGACCGCAGGAGGGCGCCGTCTTCATCTCCTACGTGGGCCGCTCGGACACGGATCTCCGCGCGGCGGTCCTCGCCCACGTGGGCAGCCGCTACACAGCCTGCTTCTACCTGCCGCTCGAGTCCGCCGCGGAGGCGTACGCGGAGGAGTGCCGCCTCTGGCACGAGATGGGCGCCATGGAACTCGACTCCGGGGACCACCCGGTGCCTCCCGGGGATCACGCGTGCCCGGTCTGCGACTAGCCTCCTTCCTCCTTCTCGCCGCGTCCGTCGCCGGCGCGGTCGACGTCCCGCAGGGCGAGATGCCGAGGATCGACGGCACCGTCGACGAGGCGGAGTGGAAGGGCGCCGCGCGCCTCCATGCGAGGGGCGCCGAGGCGTTCATCCTCGCCTCGGGCAGGGTCCTGTGCATCGGCGTCCGGGCGAGCCGGCCCTACCGGGGCGAGCGCATCGACATCCAGGTCTCCGACGAGCCCGGCAAGAACTACTCCTCGCACTCCTTCCACCCGGCCTGCACGGTCCCGCCCGTCTCCCTCTACCCGCTCGCGCCGGTCTTCGTGCGGCGGGCGTCCTACGCGCTCCGCCAGCAGGCCCACATCGCACCCCCCGTTTCCTGTCTCTTCCGCACGCGCGTTTACACCGAAGCGGACGCGTGGTCCGCCGAGATCGCCGTGGCTCTCGAGAGCCTCGAGGTCTCGCCGCTGATGCCCATCGTGTTCACGCTGGATGTCCTCCACCCCGCAGGCGAGACGCCGCCGATCGCCTTCGCGCCGCCCAAGGGCGAGGCGCCGAAGGACTGGCAGCGCCTCGTCGCGTCCTGGCCCGACTCCGCGCCGTCGTTCCTGACCCCCGAGGAGGACCGGCGGCGCGCCTTCGAGCTGTCGCTCTCCCTCGAGACGCTCGCGATCGTGATGCAGCGGGACCCGGAGGCGACGCCGGTCGGCGACGCCGTGGACCGCCGGAAGAACTCGAGGAGGATCGACGAGATCCTCGCGGGGCTCGACGCGTGCGTCGCGGCGGACCCGCTCGACTTCTTCGCGCTCGCGACCCGCGCCTCGCTCCTCCGGCGCGCGAACCGCCTCGAGGCCGCGTGGACGGCGCAGGAGGAGATGTGGCGGTTCGAGGCCGGCCGCAGGAGCCACCTCTTCGCGGGGCCGAGACGCATGATCCTCGTCTCGGACATGCGCTTCGAGGAAGCGGCCGCGATGGACCTGCCCGGCCGCGACCGGATGGCGGCGCTGGCCGAGGCGTGGAAGAAGGAGCTCGAGGCGCGCGAGGCCGACAAGGGCCTGCCGCGCGTCGCGTTCGAGACCGCGCGGGGCCGCGTCACGGTCGAGCTGTTCGAGCGCGACGCGCCCAAGGCCGCCGCGCGGTTGCTCGCGCTCGCGGAGGAAGGGGCGTTCGCCGACACCTCGTTCGGCGAGGTCACCGGCGCCGCGTTCGCGGCCGTCCTGCCGAGGAATGCCCTCCGCGTGGAGCCCGAGGGCGCGCGACGGGCATGGCGCGGCACGCTCTCGTTCGCCGAGTCCGGCGCGCTCCGCTTCCACACGGGCCACGACACGGCCACCGCGGTGGGCCGCGTCGTCGAGGGCATGGAGGCGGTGGACGCGCTCGACGCCCACGACCGGATCGAGTCGGCGGAGATCCTCCGCTGAGCCTCGTCGCCCTCCTCGTCGCTCTGGACGTCGTCTCGGGCGGCGAGGCGCGCGTGCGCGTCGAGACCGACGGCAGCCCCGCGGCGCGCTACGCCGGCGACCTCGTGCGGC
>JAKLKT010000070.1 GCA_023150495.1 Planctomycetota bacterium | reverse complement strand
GAGGAGGGCCGGATCGAGCTCAAGCCCTTCCTGCACCACCATCCCATGAGCCGCCTCAACGACCTCCTGCGCGAGGGCACCCACGCGCGGCGTCCCGTCCTCATCCCGGATTTCGAGGGTTAACCAATGCTCAAGAACCACGAACTGGTCCCGAACCACGAGTTCAAGCTCGTCCGCTACGAGCGCCGCCCCCTCCGGAAGCCCACCGGCGAGGTTGTCGCGGGCCTCTTCAACGCCTGGATCGTGATGGACAACCCGAAGCAGCTCAACTCCTACACCACCGACATGGTGAAGGAGGTGATCCTCGCCTTCCGCCGCGCGTCGCTGGAGCGCGACGTCGTCTGCGCGGTCTTCACGGCGACGGGCGACCGCGCCTTCTGCACCGGCGGCAACACGGCGGAGTACGCCGAGGTCTACGCGGGCCACCCGCTCGAGTACCGCCAGTACATGCGGCTCTTCAACGACATGGTCACGGCGATCCTCGAGTGCGACAAGCCCGTCATCAACCGGGTGAACGGGATCCGCGTCGCCGGCGGCCAGGAGATCGGGATGGCGTGCGACTTCACGATCGCCGCCGACACCGCCGCGTTCGGCCAGGCGGGCCCGAAGCACGGCTCCGCCCCCGACGGCGGCTCGACCGACTTCCTCCCGCTCTACGTCGGCTTCGCCCGCGCGATGGAGAGCTGCACGCTCTGCGAGCAGTGGACCGCCTACGAGGCGTACCAGTACGGCCTCGTGAACGACATCGTCCCCGTGCTGCGCGAGGGCCAGAAGTTCATCCCGAACCCGCAGGTGACGACGGACCGCTGGATCGACGAGATGGGCAAGATCGTCTACGGCAAGCTCAAGAGTGGCGACGCGCTGCGCGAGGCGAAGGAGCGCATGCAGCGGTGCGAACTCGACCTCTCGCGCCTCGACGCGAAGATCGACGAGCTCGCGTGGAAGCTCGCGCTGACGATGCCCGACTGCACGACGAAGACGATCGAGTCGCTCCGGAAGCACAAGCTCGAGCACTGGCACAGGAACCGGGAGAGCAACCGCGCCTGGCTCGCGCTCAACATGGCGACCGAGGCGAAGGCTGGGTTCCCCGCCTTCCACTTCGGCCCGAAGGGCAACCGCGAGGTCGACTTCCTCCTGCTGCGCCGCCGCCTCGCCGAGGGGCGCGCGTTCGACGACGAGCTGATCCGCGAGATCTCCCCGCGGGCGAAGGAGCCCGTGTCGTGACCCGCCGCCCCCGGACCCCCTGCGCGGAGGACTCCCGATGAGCCTCTCGGTCCTGCGCCGCGGCGACACCTGCGAGCTGCGCCTCTCCGCTCCGCCCGGCAACGTCATCGACAGGGCCCTTTGCGCGAGCCTCCTCGCGGCGATCCGCGAGCACGGCCGCGACCGCCACCTGAAGGCGTTCGTCCTCTCCGCGGAGGGCAAGCACTTCTCCTACGGCGCGAGCGTGCCGGACCACGTGAAGGGGAAGATGGAGGAGTTCCTCCCCGCCTTCCACGGCGTCTTCCACGCGCTCGCGGAGTGCTCGGTGCCCGTGGTGGCGGCCGTGCGCGGCCTCTGCCTCGGCGGCGCGTTCGAGCTCGCCTCGTTCGCGTCGTTCGTGGTCGCCGAGCGGAGCGCCGCTTTCGCCGTGCCCGAGATCACGCTCGGCGTCTTCCCGCCGGTCGCCTGCCTCACGCTGCCGTGGAAGCTCGGCGGCGCCCGCGCGGAGGACCTGATCCTCACCGGGCGGCGCATCACCGCCGAGGAGGCGAAGGGGATGGGCCTCGTCAACGTGCTGTGCGGCGACGGCGAGCTCGAGACGGCCGTCGAGCGCCTCCTCGAGGAGCACATCCGGCCGAAGTCCGCGGCCGTGCTGCGGCTCGTGACGCGGCTCGCGCGCAAGGGCCTCCTCGACCGGCTGCCCGAGCTCGAGCGCGCCTACCTCCAGGACCTCATGCGGCTCAACGACGCGAACGAGGGCATCGACGCCTTCCTCGCGAAGCGGAAGCCCAAGTGGGAGGACCGATGAACGTCTTCGACGCGTGGAAGGGCAAGCCTCTCGACGAGGCGCTCCTCGAGTGCCGGGAGCTCTACGAGGACGCGTCGTACCCGACGGTGCGCCGCTGGCGCGAGGCGGGCGGCAGGGTCCTCGGGCACTTCCAGGTCTACTTCCCGGAGGAGCTCGCGCACGCCGCGGGGCTCCTCCCGGTGAAGGTCCGGGGCGCGACGATCGACGCCATGCAGGCGGAGTCGCGCTTCGGCTCCTACCTCTGCTCGATCCTCAAAACCTCGCTCGAGCTCGCGATCTCGAAGAAGCTCGAGCTCGACTTCTTCGTGAGCCACCCGATCTGCGACGCCGCGCGGAACCTCGCCGCGGTCTTCGCGCGGAACACGAGCTACCCGTGCCAGATCCTCTATCTCCCGCAGAACGCGAACTCGAAGCACGCGGCGACCTATCTCGCGGGCGAGTACCGCCGGCTGCTTTCCGATATCGAGGGGGTCCGGGGGCAGAAGGTCACCGACGACGCGCTCCGGCGCTCGATCGCGGTCTTCAACCGGAACCGCGCGCTGCTCCGCGAGCTCTACGAGCTGAGGCGCGACGCCCCGTGGCTCGTCGCGGCGGACGAGGCCTACGTCCTGACGGGCCTCGCGGGCATCCTCCCGCGCGAGGAGCACAACGAGCTGCTCCAGTGGATGCTGCAGGAGCTCCGCAAGCGCGGTGGCCGGCAGCAGGACAGGATCCGCGTCGTCTTCGAGGGGGGCTTCTGCGAGCAGCCGCCGCTCGACCTGATCCGCATGATCGGGCAATCCTGCTACCTCGTCGACGACGACCTCCTGATCGGGCTCCGCTGGATCACGTCGGACGTCCCGACGCAGGGCGACCCGGTCGCGGCCCTCGCGGAGTCCTACCTCGAGCGCTCCTCCTACAGCCCGGTGCAGCACGACCTCCGGAAGCCCAAGGAGAAGATGCTCCTCGAGCGCATCCGGGAGTCCCGCGCGGACGCCGCGATCCTCGCCGCCGCCAAGATGTGCGAGCCGGGCCTCGAGGAGCAGGTCGCCTACACCCGCGCGCTCGACGAGCACAAGGTCCCGTACTTCGTCACCGAGTTCCAGGAGACGATGACGAGCTTCGACCAGCTGGAGATCCAGCTGGAGACGTTCGTCGAGAACCTCCTCTTCGCCTGAGGCGCCCATGCAGAAACCTCCCCCCGCGCTTCCCGGCCCCGGCTCATCGAACGAGCCGAGGCCCCCCCCCACGATCCTCGGCCGCGGCAACGCGGAAGGCGCGAAGCTCGTGCGCCGCTGGTTCGAGGATCTCGACGCGACGGCCAAGGCCGGCGGCTCCGCGGCGTACGTCTTCGTCATGGGGTCGTTCGCCGAGGTGCTCCGCTGCTTCGACCTCCCGATCGTCCTGCCCGAGATCAACTCGATCCAGACGGCCGTGCGCCACGTCGCGCACGAGTACCTGAACGAGGCGGAGGACTACGGCTACAGCCCCGACATCTGCGGCTACGTGAAGGCGGACGTCGCGGTGCAGCTGCGCCGCGGCGAGCACCCGATGGGCCGGATCCCGCGGCCCGCGCTCGCCGTGCTCACGAACGCCTGCAACACCTACGTGAAGTGGGCGGAGATCTGGGAGCGGATGCACGGGACTCGCGTCTTCACGCTCGACATCCCGGGCACCCGCGCGGCCGACCGCAAGAGCCCGCCCGGCAGCCGCTCGTTCGAGAACGACCGCCGCTACGTGGAGGGCCAGATCCGGGAGCTCATCGCGCTCTGCGAGGAGATCACCGGGAAGCGGTTCGACATCGACCGCCTGCGCCGCCACATGGGGTGGTCGAACGAGATGAACGAGGCGTGGTCGAGGATCCTCGAGCTGAACCGCGGCCGCCCGTCCGTGTTCAGCGCGCTCACGGACGGCACGATCTACCTCGGCGTCTCGAACGCGCTCCGCGCGTCCGGGGCGGGGGCGAGGGACTTCCGCGAGCTCGCGGAGGAGCTGACGCTCAAGAGGGCGCAGGGCATCGGGACCGTCACGGAGGAGAAGTACCGGCTCATCTTCGTCGGCGTCCCCTGCTACCCGATCTTCCGGCGATTCAACGAGCTCTTCACGGAGTGGGGCGGCAGCTTCGTCTGCTCGACCTACCTCTGGTTCGCGTCGGGCGGCGCGAACCGCGGGTTCCGGTTCGACCTCGACCGCCCCATCGAGAGCCTCGCGGAGGGATCGCTGCTCTCGGTCCGCGACGCGATGGACTCGATGTTCCTGAACGACCGCGTGACGGAGGAGATGATCGAGGAGTTCGGCATCGACGGGGTCGTCTACCACCCGATCAAGAGCTGCCGCACGGTCTCGACGGGGCTCGCCGACGGCCGGCGCGCGCTGATGGAGAGGAAGGACGTGGCGACGCTCTTCCTCGAGTCGGACATGATGGACCGGCGCGTGGTCTCGGAGGCGCAGATGAAGAACCGCGCCGACGCGTTCTTCGAGGGGCTCGCCGCCCGCAGGCAGCGCGAGGCGGCCGCCGCGGGAGGCTAGCGATGGCGTACGCAGCGGGCGTGGACGTCGGATCGACCCAGACGAAGGCGATCGTCATCGACGAGGCCGGCCGGATCGTCGGCCGCGCGCTCACCGACACGGGTGCGAACGTGATCGCCGCCGCGCAGGAGGCGTTCGGGATCGCGCTCCGCGACGGGAAGGTGCGCGAGGAGGAGGTGGAGTACGTGATCGGCACCGGCTACGGCCGGTACAAGGTCACGTTCGGCAACGCGCAGGTGACCGAGATCAGCTGCCACGCGCGCGGCGCCGTCCACATGTTCCCGAAGACGCGCACCGTGCTCGACATGGGCGGCCAGGACACGAAGGCGATCCGCGTCGGCACGCACGGCGAGATCGGCGACTTCTGCATGAACGACAAGTGCGCGGCGGGCACGGGACGCTTCCTCGGCGCCGCCTCCTCCGCGCTCGAGATCCCGCTCGGCGACCTCGGACCCACCGCGCTCCGCGCCGAGCGCGCGGTGAAGATCTCGACGACCTGCACGGTCTTCGCGGAGTCCGAGATCCTCTCCTGGCTCGGCAAGGGGCGGAAGGTCGAGGACATCCTCCTCGGCGTCCACCAGTCGATCGCCTCGCGCTCGATCGGGCTCCTCCGCCGCGTCGGCATCGAGCCCGAGGTCACGTTCACGGGCGGCGTGGCGAAGAACGTCGGCATGATCCGGACCCTCGAGCAGGCCCTCGGCATGAAGCTCAACGTGAGCCCGGACAGCCACTACATCGGCGCGCTCGGCGCCGCGCTCTTCTCTCTCGACCACATCCGCGCGAGCCGGGCGCCCGCGCGGGCCGGAGGCAAGGCATGATCGTCACGGCGGGCATCGACGTCGGCTCCACCTACGCGAAGGCGGTCGTCCTCGCGGACGGCCAGCGCGTGCTCGGCCGCGCGATGGCGCGCACCGGCTTCAAGCTCCCCGAGGTCTCGAAGAAGGTCTTCTCCGAGGCGTGCGCGGAGGCGCGCGTCGCCGAGAGCGACGTGCGCTACACGGTCGCGACGGGCTTCGGCCGCAACCAGGTCCCCTTCTGCGACGTGAAGGTGACCGACCTCACGGCAGCGGCGCGAGGCTGCTTCCTCCTCTTCCCGAACACGCGCACGGTGCTCGACATCGGCGGCCAGACGATGAAGGCCTCGCGCCTCGACGACGAGGCGAAGGTCCGCTCCTTCCGCCTCAACGACAAGTGCGCGGCGGGGACGGGCGCCTTCATCGAGAAGACGGCGCGCTACATGGGCTTCGACACGCACGAGATCGGGCCCCTGGCTGCGACGTCGAAGAACGCGGTGCCGATCTCGGGTGTGTGCGCGGTCTTCGCGGAGTCCGAGGTGATCAACCACCTCTCGCAGGGCTGCGCGCCGGCGGACATCATGCACGGCGCGATCGTCTCGCTCGTCGGCCGCGCGGTCCAGCTCATGAAGCGCGTTCGCATGGAGCCGGAGCACACGCTCGTCGGCGGCATCCTGCGATTCCCGACGATGGTCGAGGAGATCAAGAGGGAGCTCGGCCAGGCGAACGTGCCGCCGGGCGAGATGGTGCAGTTCATGAGCGCGCTCGGCGGCGCCGTGCTCGGCTACAGGCGCGCCAGCAAGCTCGCGCAGGCCGCCCGTGCCTGATGCGAGGGGGCTCCGGGGGCGGCTAGGCTCTGTTTTCAAACCCGCCGTCAGGACCAAGGCCGAGCGAGAGGCCGATCCCGAAGGGACGCCGCTGCATGCGGCCGCAACGCGGCCGCATGGCGGCGCGGCCTCGCAGCCGGCCGACTCCAGGAGGGTTTCCAAACAGAGCCTAGATGTATTGCCCGCCGTCGACCCGGACGACTTCGCCCGTGATGTGCCGCGCGTGCTCGGAGACGAGGAACAGCGCGACGCTCGCCACCTCCTCGGGCTGCGCGATCCGGCCGAGGACGGCCTCCTCCTCGGCCGCGAGGTGGAACTCGCCCGGCAGCGCCCGCATCATCTCGGTCAGGACCATGCCGGGCGCGATCGCGTTCACGTTGACGTTGCTCTTGCCGAGCTCCTTCGCGAGCGTCTTCGTGAAAGCGATCATCCCGCCCTTGCTCGCGGCGTAGTTCGACTGGCCGAACTTCCCCCGCATGCCGTTGATCGACGTGATGTTGAGGATCTTCCCGCCCTTCCGGGCGCGGAAGAGCGCCGCCGCCGCGCGGCAGTAGTTGAAGCAGCCCTTGAGGTTCACGTCGAGCACGCGGTCCCACTGCTCCTCGTCCATCTTCCAGACGACCGCGTCGGCCGTGATCCCCGCGTTGCAGACGAGGATGTCGAGGCCCTGGAGCGCCTCCGCGGCGCGCCGCACGACCTCCGCCGAGCCGCGGAAGTCCGCGACATCCGACTCGGCGACGAAGGCCCTCCGGCGGAGCCCTTCGACATGGCGGCGCATCTCGTCGGCGAGGGGGCCGTCGCCGAGGTGGGTGAAGCCGACGTCGCAGCCTTCGGCCGCGAGCGCGCGGACAATGGCGGCGCCGATCCCGCGGCTGCCGCCGGTCACGAGTGCCTTCTTCCCGCCGAGTCCGAGATCCATGCGCGCATGGTAGGCAAAGAGAGGGCCAAATGCGCCTGAACCCGTGCGAGCTCGAGATCGACCTCTTCTGCAAGGGGGTCGCGATCGACGGCGACCTCCCGCGCGGACTCCTCCGCACCCGCGCGGGCCTCGGCTCGGGCCTCGAGCTGGTCCTCCCCGGAGCCCCTCCCCTTCTGAAGGACGTTTGGGTGAACGCCCCCGTCACGGAGCCTTTCGTCAAGGACACGCCCTACCTCTTCCGCGGCCATGACATCCTCGACCGGCGGTCGGGCGATGCCTACCCGGTACGCATCCCGCCCGAGCCCACCTGGTACGCGCGGCCCACGTCGTCGGGCAGGCTGATGCGGCAGGTGGGCGTGATGCAGGGGACGTACCTCGGGGTCTACGTGGGCGTCTCGTGCACGTTCTGGCGGCAGGGGCTCGAGTGCCGCTTCTGCACGACGGGGCTCAACGAGGACGTGCAGTCGAGAAAGACGGTCGAGGACGTGGTCGAGACCGCGCTCGCGGCGAAGGAGGAGTCGGGCGTCACCTTCGTGCACCTGAACACCGGGTACCAGGGGGGCGCGGCGGGACGGATCGTGCTGCCCTACGTCGAGGCGCTCAAGCGGCGCGTGGGCGTGCTCGTCGGCGTGCAGATCGCGCCCGAGGCGCCGAGGTTCGAGTTCGACGCGCTGATCGACGCGGGGGCGGACCACTTCTCGTTCTGCTTCGAGTACATGGACCCGGAGGTGTTCCGGCGGCTCTGCCCCGGCAAGGAGCAGGTGCTCGGGCAGGAGGCGTTCTTCCGGGCGCTCGAGCACTGCCAGGGGCGGATGCCCAAGGGGTCGTGCAGCGGCGAGATCATCGCGGGCAACGAGCCGGTCGAGCGGACGATGGAGGCGATCGACTACATCACGTCCCTGGGCGCGTTCCCGACCGTCTGCGTCTTCCGCCCGCTCGCCGGCAGCGCGATGGCGGACGAGCCGCCGCCGCGCTACGAGGACATGCGGCGCGTGATGAAGCACGTGTGGGAGCGCTGCCGCGACCGCGGGGTCCCGATCGGCCTCGCCCCGAACATCGAGGTCTCGCTCGTGTGCCAGCCGACGGACGCCGCGTACCTCGCGGACGGGACGTTCCGGGACCGCTGGTACATGTGGAAGCTCGGGCTGCTGCGGCGGCTGGCGCGGCCGGTGTTCCGGAAGCGGATGCGGCCGCAGCCGGCGTGATCCCGGGATGTGAGGGGGCTCCGGGGGCCATCGCCGCCCGGGCCCGGATTGCGATCCGAAGGACCTCACCTGGAAGTCCGCGTCGGGCCGACGGCGGTGCTGATCGACGCCACCGGCGAGGTCGGCAAGCTCTACGACGCGAAGACGACGCCGAACGTCTGCGTCATCGACGCGAAAGGCGTGCGCGTCGACGACACCGCAATCGACGACAAGAAGTACGCGAGTCACCGATCCGCCGCACCGACTCGTACGGCTGCTCTGTCAAGCACGCCAGCCCTGGGCTCGGGCCATGCGTCCGACTCGGTCGCACGCGCACGGGCGCGGCCGCCCGGGGCATCGCCCGCGTCCAGCGCCCGGGCCACCGCCCGGGGCCAGCGCTAGTCGGGGAGGCCCCAGAGCTGCCAGGCAGCCCAGTACTTGGGATCGGACCAAGCCTTCTGCGAGGCGACGAAGGCCTGGGCACGCCGGAGCGCGGTCGCGGCCGGGAGGCCCGCGGCCCCGTCCTTGGGGTTCCATAGCGCATAGAACCTCTCCATCAGCGCCGCCGTCGCGTCGTCGTCCACCTTCCAGAGCGAGACGAGTACCCGAGGCGCCCCCGCGGAGAGGAAGGCCCTCGTGAATCCGATGATGCCTTCCCCGGCGTAGGACATCCCGCCCGCGGTGTCGCAGGCGGAGAGCACGACGAGGTCGCACGACAACCGGTTGCGGAGGACATCCATGCAGGTCAGGAAGTCGCCGGAGAGCGCGAGCGAGGACTGGAGCGAGCTCGTCGGGTTCACTCGGCCATGGCAGGCGAGGTGGATCGCCCTCCAGCGGCGATCCTCGCGGAACGCGGCGAGAAGTCGGGGCTTCGTCGCTTCGGCCCCGAGCAGCCATGTGTCGCCGACCACCTTCGCCTCCGCGCGGGTCGCGGGCAGTGCCCCCGGAGTTCCCCCTGACCAGTACGCCGAGCCCCTCGACGGATCCGCGGGGACCCCATAGTCGGGGTCGCCGAGCGCGAGCACGCGCGTGCCCCTCTCGCCCGCGGACTTGAGCAGTAGTCCGTAGGCCGTTCCCGACGGGACGTAGGCCACCTCGCGCTCCCCGCAGAAGAGCGCGAAGGGGAGCCGCGCGAGGGGGCCGTCGGGAGAGACGAGGAGTCGCGTGACCTGCGGCCGCAAGGCGAGGGGCTCGATGAGGAGTTCCGCGAGCCGCTCCCTCGGCGCCTCGACGATCTTCCCCTCGGCCGCGAGCGTGACCGCGCGCTCCCCGTCCAACGTGACGACGAGGGCGACGGATGCCTTCGCGGCGAGGCCGTAGAGAACGAGCGCCTCCCCGGGCTTCAGACGCCCGCGGATCGTCGTGAGCGGATCGATGTCGATCGACAGGATGCCGGCCTTCGCGGCGCGGCGGGTCCGTCCGAAGACCTGGTCGAGAGCCTCCACCGCCCTGTCGAGCGCATCCTTCCGCTCGCCGATCTCCCTGCGGTCCCCGCGCGCGACCGCGGCGCCGTACGCGGTCCGCGCCGCGCGCTCCGCGGCGCGCGCGGACTCCTCCTCGGCGCGAGCCTCCTCCGGCAGGATCGCGGCCTCGAGGACGGCGCGGTTCCCGAGCGATTCGAGGAGCCCCCCCGCACGGCCGCGCTCGAGGAAGCGGCAGAGCGTTTCGCGGTCGTCGACCTGAAGGGCGGCGAGG
>JAKLKT010000069.1 GCA_023150495.1 Planctomycetota bacterium | reverse complement strand
GGCCCGCAGCTCGAGACGCGGGCCGAGTACCGCTGGCTCCGCTCCATGGGCGCGGACCTCGTCGGGATGTCGACGGTGCCCGAGTGCATCGCCGCCGTCCACGCCGGGCTCCGCGTGTGCGCGCTCTCGGTCGTCACCGACCGGTGCGACCCCGAACACCTGGAGCCGGTCAAGGTCGAGAAGATCCTCGCGGTCGCGGCGGCCGCGGCGCCGCGCCTCGAGCGGCTCCTCCTCGGGCTCCTCCGCCATGCGTAGGCTGCGGCTTCTCCCCCTCGTCTCCGGCGGCGGCCGCACGGTGCTGAACCTGCTCGACCGGATCGCGGCGGGATCGCTCCCGGCGGAGATCCCGCTCGTGCTCGCCGACCGCGACTGCGCCGCGGTCCCGCGCCTCCGCGCGCGGGGCGTCGCCGTCGATGTCATCCCGTGGCCCGGCGGCCCGGACGCGTGGGCGGAGCTCGCGTGGCCCCGCATCGAGGCCGCGAAGGCGGACCTCGTGCTCGGCTGCGGGTTCCTCCGGCTCCTCCGCATCCCCGCCCGCTGGCTCGGCAGGGTCATGAACATCCATCCGGGGCTCCTCCCGCGCTACGGCGGGAAGGGCATGTACGGCGACCGCGTGCACAAGGCGGTGCTCGCGGCGGGCGAGAAGGAGAGCGGCTGCACGGTCCACTTCTCGGACAACGAGTACGACACCGGCCCGAGGATCCTCGAGCGGCGCGTGCCCGTGCGCCCGGACGACACGGTCGAGTCGCTCGCCGCGCGGGTCTTCGAAGCCGAATGCGAGGCCTACCCGGAGGCGATCCGCCTCTTCGCCGAGGGCCGGCTCCGGTTCGACAAGGGAAAGGTGGTGATCCGATGATCCCGGGCGAGACGCCCGCCCCCCCGCCGAACGCGTTCCGCGACGCCCTCGGGAAGCTCTCGGGCCAGAAGGTCCGCTTCTACCTCGGAGGCGGCGAGCGCGGCTACATCCAGGGGCCCGTCGTGAGAGTGGACGGGAACTTCCTCTACATCGAGAAGGAAGGGCCCATCCGCGGCACGATCCAGACGATCTCGATCAACGCGGACTTCGTCCACTACTACGAGATCGACAAGCTCCAGCACTAGGATGGCGCCTGCGCCGTCGCGCGGGGATGCGAGGGGGCTCCGGGGGCCCTGATGCGCGCCGGCGAGCCCGCCCCCGGCGAAGGGCGCGTGCTCCGCGCGCGGGACCTCCTCTGGCTCCTCGCCTATCCGGCCTACCAGGTGCTCGGCACGATCCGGCACGAGGCGAGCCACGCGCTGGCGGCGAGGATCGAAGGCGCCCGCATCGTGCAGTTCGGCGTCCTCCCCCGTCTGGCCGACCACCGGGGCATCCTCTGGGGCTACGTCGTGACCGAGGGTCGCACGACGAGCTTCACGACGGCGGCGCCGTACCTCGTGGATCTCGTGACGTTCGGGCTCTTTTTCGCCCTCCTCATGCGCCTCCGCGGCCCCCGCTGGCTCTGGCTCAATCTCGCGATCGTCGGCGTGCTCTCGCCGACCGTGGACACGGCGTACGCCTACGCGAACGCGGCCTTCCGGGACATCGGCGACGTGGCCGATCTCCTCCGCCCGGGGCCGGCGTGGGCCGTCCACGCCTGCTTCGCGGCCGCGATCGCGGTCTACGTCGCGGGCATCGTCGCGCTACTTCGCGTATCACGCTTCGCCCGCCACGCCCGTGCCGCGTAGCCTCGTGGACCGGGGACACTTCGTCCGAGCGTCCCGCGCCTGGCCGTTCAGCCGCGCGGGCCTCCGCGTCGGCTGCAACGGCCCGACTACTTCACTTCGAAGTCGGCGTCGATGATCTTCTCGTCGCCCGCGCCCTCGCCCTTGCCCTTGCCGGCCGCTCCGGCGGCCTCCGGCTCGGCGCCGCCGCCCTTCTTCTCGCCGGCGCGGCGGTAGACCTCCTCGGCGAGCTTGTGGCTCGCGCGCATGAGATCCTCCATCGCGCGCGTGATCTTCTCGGTGTCGTCGCCCTTGCGGACCTGCTCCAAGGCGTCCATCTTCTCGACGATCTCCTTCCGCTCCGCGTCGGACGCCTTGCTGCCGTGCTCCTCGAGGGTCTTCTTCACCGTGTAGATCATCTGCTCGGCCTTGTTGCGCGCCTCGGCGAGATCCTTCCGCTTCTTGTCCTCGCCCGCGTGCGACTCGGCGTCCTTCCGCATCTTCTCGATCTGGTCCTTCGAGAGGCCGGAGGAGGCGTGGATCGTGATGTGCTGCTCCTTCTGGGTGCCGAGGTCCTTCGCCTTGACGTTCAGGATGCCGTTGGCGTCGATGTCGAACGTGACCTCGATCTGCGGCACGCCGCGGGGCGCGGGCGGGATGCCGTCGAGCAGGAACTTCCCGAGCGACCGGTTGTCCGAGGACATCGGGCGATCGCCCTGCAGCACGTGGATCTCCACCTGCGGCTGGTTGTCCGACGCCGTGGAGAAGACCTGCGCCTTCCTGGTCGGGATCGTCGTGTTGCGCTCGATCAGGGGCGTCATCACGCCGCCCTCGGTCTCGATGCCGAGCGTGAGCGGCGTCACGTCGAGGAGCAGGATGTCCTTCACGTGCTCCTCGCCGCCGAGAACCGCGCCCTGCACCGCGGCGCCGAGCCCGACCGCCTCGTCCGGGTTGACGCCCTTCGACGGGTCCTTCCCGAAGATCTCCTTCACGATCGCCTGGACGAGCGGGATGCGCGTCGAGCCGCCGACGAGGATCACCTCGTCGACCTCGCTCGCCCTGAGCCCGGCGTCCTTGAGCGCCTGCTCGCAGGGCCGGCGCGCGCGCTCGCAGATGGGCTCGACGATCTGCTCGAACCGCGCCCGCGTGAGCGTCATCTGGAGGTGCTTCGGCCCGCTCTGGTCCATCGTGATGAAGGGCAGGTTGATCTCGGTCGTGAGCTGGGTCGAGAGCTCGCACTTCGCCTTCTCCGCGGACTCCTTGAGCCGCTGGAGGGCCATCTGGTCGCGGCGGAGGTCGATCCCGTTCTCCTTCTTGAAGCTGTCGGCGATGTAGTCGATGAGCGCCTTGTCGAGGTCGTCGCCGCCGAGGTGCGTGTCGCCGTTCGTGGACCGCACCTCGAAGACGCCGTCCGCGATCTCGAGGATCGAGATGTCGAACGTGCCGCCGCCGAAGTCGAAGACCGCGATCTTGCCCGACTTCCGCTTCTCGAGGCCGTACGCGAGCGCCGAGGCCGTGGGCTCGTTGATGATGCGGAGCACCTCGAGGCCCGCGATCGTGCCGGCGTCCTTCGTCGCCTGCCGCTGCGCGTCGTTGAAGTACGCGGGCACGGTGATGACCGCCTTCCGCGCCTCCTCGCCGAGGTACGCCTCCGCGGCCGCCTTCAGGTACTGCAGGATCATCGCGCTGATCTCGGGAGGCGTGTACTCCTTGTCCCCGATCTTCACCTTGACCGGGTCCTTCGGCGCGCCGACGAGCTCGTAGGAGACCTGCTTCTCCTCCGACGCCACCTCCTCGTGCCGGCGGCCCATGAACCGCTTGATCGAGGAGATCGTGCGCCGCGGGTTGACGATCGCCTGGCGCTTCGCCGCCTGCCCGACGAGACGCTCGCCGGAGTCGGTGAACGCGACGACCGAGGGCGTCGTGCGCCCCCCCTCGGGGTTCGTGATCACGATGGGCTTGCCGCCCTCGAAGACGCAGACGACCGAGTTGGTCGTGCCGAGATCGATGCCGATGACTTTCTGCGAGACCTTGGCCATGCGACGACGGAGCGCATATCAGGTGCCAGACTCGGCTCGGGCGACGCAACCCATTGCCCGACAACGACTTGTGGGCCGCGATGCCCCCGGAGCCCCCTCGCCTCTCCTGCCGATGTGGCACGCCTTTATGACAGGCCCAGCTCCTTGATCCGGCGGTAGAGCGTCCTTGCCGAGATTCCGAGCGCCTCGGCGGCACGGGTACGGTTGCCCTCCACGTCCTTCAGCGTGTTCTGGATGAGCTCGCGCTCGACGTCCGCGATCGGACGCATGCTCAGGGGGGCCCGGGGGGCGGCGGCCGGCGTGTCCGCGGGGAGGTCGGCGACGCCGAGCCGCGCGCCGCCCGTGAGGAGCATCGCCTCGACGGTGTTCCGGAGCTCGCGCACGTTCCCGGGCCACGGCAGCTCCGCGAGCTTCCGCAGGAGCGCCGGATCGACCTCGGGGCGAAGGACCCCGTGCTCCGCCGCGAGCTCGTCGAGGAAGGCGTCGACGAGGAGCGGGAGGTCGCCCGCGCGCTCGCGGAGCGGCGGCGCCCGCAGCCGGACCACGTTCAGCCGGAAGAAGAGGTCCGCGCGGAACGCGCCCGAGGCGACCCGCTCGCGCAGCGGCAGGTTCGTCGCCGCGAGCATGCGGACGTCCACCGGCCGCGGGTCGTTCCCGCCCACGCGCACCACCTCGCGCTCTTCGACCGCGCGCAGGAGCTTCGCCTGGAGGTGCCCGTCCATCTCCCCGATCTCGTCGAGGAAGAGCGTGCCGCCGTCGGCCGCCTCGAAGCGCCCGGCGCGGGCGGCGTAGGCTCCCGTGAACGCGCCGCGCTCGTGGCCGAAGAGCTCGCTCTCGAGGATGCCCGGCGCGAGCGCGGCGCAATTGACCGCGACGAAGGGGCCGGAGGCTCGCGGCGACAGCGCGTGGATCGCGCGGGCGACGAGCTCCTTGCCCGTCCCCGACTCGCCCTCGACGAGCACCGTCGCCCGGCTGTCCGCCACCCGACGGACGAGGTCGAAGAGCTGCCGCATCGGCGGGGACGCCCCGACCATGCCCTGGAAGCACGCGTCGCCGTCGCGGCGGCGCGCCGCGCGGCGCGCCTTCGCCCGCCGCGCGGCGCGATCGAGCAGGCTCCGGAAGAGCTCCACGCCGATCGGCTTCGTGACGTAGGCGATGGCGCCGGCCCGGAGCGCCGCGGGGGCCGCTTCCCCGGAGCCGAAGCCCGTCATGACGATGACCTCGGGCCCCCCGGTCGCCGCGACGATGACGTCGAGGCCGGAGCGGTCGCGCATCACGAGGTCGGTGATGACGAGGTCGATCCCGCCCTCCCGGAGGAGCGCGATCCCCTCCTCGCCCGAGCCCGCCGTCCGGACCCCGTGGCCGAGGCGCCGGACGATCTCCGCCGTCGCCGCGCAGTGGGCCCGGTCGTCGTCGATCACGAGGACGGAGAGCGCCTCGCTCCTCATGCGCCCCCCCGGAGCGGGAGGCGGATCGTGACGACCGTCCCCTCCCCCTCGCGCGACCGCAGCTCGAGCGTGCCGCCGTGCTCCTCGATGATCCGGCGCGCGGTCGGCAGCCCGAGGCCCGAGCCCGCCTTCGACCGGGAGTAGTAGACGTCGAAGACCCGCTCCAGCTCGCTCTCGGGGATCCCCTTCCCGTCGTCCCGCACGTCGAGGCGGGCGAAGCCGCCCTCCCGCGAGCCCTCGACCACGATCTTCCCGCCCTCCTCGATCGCCTGCTGCGCGTTGAGGAGCAGGTTCAGGAGCGCGCGCTTCAGGAGCGCTCCGTCCGCGTCCGCCGGCAGCGGGGGGACGTCCGCGCGGAGATCGATGCCGTCGCGGCGGAACCCCGGCGCGAGGAACTCGATCATCTCCTGCACGAGCACGCGGAGGTCGCACGGCTGCCGCTCGAGGCGCCGCATCCCCGCGTAGCGCAGGAAGTCCGAGAGCACGGCGTCGAGGCGCTGCACCTCGCTCTCGAGCACCTCGATCCGTTTCCGGAGGCCGCGGTCCTCGGGGTGGGCCTCCGCGAGGTCCTCCTTGAGGAGCGTCAGGTTGATCCTGAGCGTCGAGAGCGGGTTCTTGATCTCGTGGACGAGGCCGCCCGCGAGACGCCCGAGGAACTCGAGCCCCGACGGCCTCGGCCCCCGGGCCCCCCCCGATTCCGCGCTCAAGGCTCGTCCCTCCGCGGCGGCGTCGCGAACGCCTTCCGGATCACCTCGTGCTCCTCCGGGCTCCCCTTGCGGAGGGCGACGACCGGCATGTGCAGGAGCTTCCGGACGATCCGGTGGACGGCCTTCCGCACGAGGCGGAGCTCCTCCTCCGGGAGCCGCCGGTCGAGGCCCGCGAGCTCCTCCTCCGCGATCGCCTCGTAGACCTGCTCGAGCTCGTGGATCGTGCCGCCCGCGTCGCGCGCCCGGTCCTCCTCCGCGAGCCGCAGCACCGCCGCGTCCACGAGCGTGCAGCACTGGAGGAACTCCTTCCGGCGGTGCCGGAACGCCTCCTCCGTCACGGCCGCGAGCGCCGCCATGTCGTAGCGGTAGACGTTGTCGAGCGCGTCCACGGCGGGGTCGATCCCGCGCGGCATCGCGAGGTCGATCGCGACGACCGGGCGCCCGCGCCGCCTGCGCAGCGCCTCGCGCACGTCCGCCACCTTGATCAGCGGCTCGGCGTCGCCCGCGGCGGTCACCCAGATGCTCGTGTCCGAGAGGCGCGGCGCCAGCGCGTCGAGGCCGCCCGACTCCGCGCCGTACCGGGCCGCGAGCTCCCGCGCGTGCTCGGGCGTCCGGTTGACGACGGCGAAGCGCGCGACGCCCCGCCCCGCGAGGTGGGTCATGACGAGCTCGGCCGTGTCGCCCGCGCCCACGACGAGCACGCTCGCCTCCTTGAGGTCGCCGAACACCTGCGCCGCGAGGTCCGCCGCCGCGCCCGCGACCGAGACGTTGCCGCGCCCGACGCCCGTCCGCTCGGAGATCTCCTTCGCGAGGCGCAGCGCGCCGCGGAAGAGCGCGTGCAGATGCGGGCCCACGGCGCCCGCGTCCGTCGCCGCCTGGTAGGCGTCGCGCACCTGGCCGCGGACCTGCGTCTCCCCCACGACGAGGCTGTCGAGCGAGGAGGCCACGAAGAAGAGGTGCTTGCACGCGTTCCGGCCCGTGCGGAGGTAGCAGTGGCGCGCGATCTCCCCGCGCGGCGCGCCCGTGAGCCCGGCGATCCAGTCCACCAGCCGCTCCGGCTCCGGCGCGCTTGCCGCGTAGACCTCGAAGCGGTTGCACGTCTGCAGCACGGCCGCCTCGCCCGCGAGCTCGCGCAGATTCCGGAGCGCGGCCGGCAGGTCGTCGACCCGGCACCGCTCCCGGATCTCCACCGGCGCCGTCTTGTGCGACACGCCGACGACCACGATGCCGTTCACGGGTGGATCCCCTGCGCCGTGCACCACGCGGCGACCACGAACCCGCCCACGGTGATCACGAAGCCCGCGACCGAGAGCCACGCGATCCGCCGCCCGTGCCAGCCGAGGAAGCCGCGCGCGAGGAAGAGCAGCGAGTAGACCGCGAGGCCGAACGTCGCGACGAGCACCGTCGGGTCGAGCCACCACGTGACGCCCTCGCGCGCGAACTTCGCGAGGAAGAGCCTCCCCGCGACGAGGCTCAGCGCGAGGCACGGGAAGCCGAACACGGCGGCGAGGAAGTTCACGCGATCGAGCTTCTCGAGCGAGGGCATCGTGCCGCCGCCGAGCGCCGCGGAGGGGGCGCGCTTCAGCAGCCGGATCTGCC
Source organism: Planctomycetota bacterium (assembly GCA_023150495.1). Classification (GTDB taxonomy): domain Bacteria; phylum Planctomycetota; class PLA2; order PLA2; family PLA2; genus PLA2. The sequence goes on along the minus strand of JAKLKT010000069.1, from coordinate 2,498 downwards.
GGAGGTAGAGGAGCCCGACGCCCGCGGAGACCGAGAACCCCGCGAAGCCGAGCGTCGCGAGCACGATGTGCGCGACCTTGCCCGCGGTCGCGCCCGTGGTGCCGCCGCCGCTCTGCGGGACGACGAGCAGCGCGAAGAAGGTGAGCAGCGCGAGCGTGGGCGCGGCGACGGCGGCGAGCATCGGGATGCCGCGCCTCCGGGTCGTCAGCAGGGCGCCGACCCCGAGCCCCCAGGCGGCCACGACGAGCACCTCGTAGCGCTCGGCGAGCGGCACATGCCCCTCGCGGATCGCGATGACCATGAGGAGCAGCGTGAGGGCGAGGGTCCCGATGCCGAGCATCATCGGGAGCGAGGGCCGCCTCCGGTCGCCCTTCGCGACCTGCCAGCCGACGACGGACGCGCCGCCGAACGCGGTCAGGGCCGCGTAGAGGAGCCCGTTCTCCACCGGCGGGAGGGTCCAGCCGAACATCATCACCCGCACGAAGGCTAGCACGCCGCGGGAGCTTCCCCGGGGGGCTTCCGCCCCCGCCCGAGGGGGTGGGGAGGCAAACGCGGGCGCAAGGCCCGTCGGGTTTCCGCGTGGCGCGCCGCGCGCGGGTATAAAGCGGGCGCGTTGGAGCGGATCAAGGTGAAACCCGACGAGCCGGCGCCCGAGGCCGTCGCCCGGGCCGCGGAGGTGCTGCGCGCCGGCGGGATCGTCGCCTTCCCGACCGAGACCGTCTACGGGATCTGCGCCGACGCGCTCAACGAGGCCGCCGTCAGGAGGCTCTACGGCGCGAAGGGCCGCGACCCGGAGAAAGCCTGCGCCTACCTCCTCGCCGACGCGAACGCGGCGGAGCGCGTGGCGCCCCCGATGCCCCCCCTCGCACGGCGCCTCGCGGCGCGCCTCTGGCCCGGCCCCGTGACCCTCGTCGTCCCCGGCCGGAAGGACGGGGAGACCATCGGCCTCCGGCTCCCCGCGCTCGAGCTGCCCCGCGCTCTCGCCGACATCGCAGGCCACCCGCTCCTCCAGACGAGCGCGAACCGCTCCGGCGAGCCCGCCGCGCTCAACGCCGCCGCCGTGGAGGAGTCCCTCGGCGGCGTGATCGACCTCCTGCTCGACGGGGGCAGGGCGCCGGGGAGCAGGAGCTCGACGGTCGTCCGCTGCGACCGGCGGTCGGTGACCGTGCTGCGCGCGGGCGCGATCCCGAACGAGGAGATCCTCCGCGCCGCGAGCGACCTCACGCTGATCGCGTGCACCGGCAACCTGTGCCGCAGCCCGCTCGCCGAGGCGCTCTTCCGGAAGCTGCTCGCGGAGAGGTTCGAGTGCGCCGTCCCCGACCTCCCCCGCTTCGGCCACAGGTTCGCGTCCTTCGGCACGATGGCGATGGTCGACAAGCCCGCGACGCAGGAGGCGGTCGAGGTCGGCCGCGAGCACGGCGTGGATCTCTCGCTTCACCGGAGCCGGATCTTCTCGCCCCGGCTCCTCGCGAGCGCGCGCCGCGTCTACTGCCTCGCGAGGAACCACCTCGAGTTCCTCCGCCCCTACTTCGCGGACCGCCCCCACGCCCTCGATCTCCTCGACCCGAAGGGCCGCGAGATCCACGATCCCTACGGCCGGCCGCTCAAGGTCTACCGGAAGGTCGGCGCCCAGATCGAGAGGGCGGTCGGGAAGCGCGCGGACGAGCTTCTCGGTTTGGAGGAGGAAGGGGGGCCCGGGGGGGAGGTAGACTCGGGGGCATGAAGGTCGCCCTCGGTTCCGACCACGCGGGGTTCGAGCTCAAGGAGAGGATCGGGCGCCGGCTCGCGGAGCTCGGCCACGAGATCGTCGACTGCGGCACGCGCTCGACGGATTCCGTGGACTACCCCGACTTCGCCGCGGCGGTCGCGCGGAAGGTCGCCGCGAAGGCGTGCGAGCGGGGGATCCTCGTCTGCGGCACCGGCATCGGCGTCGCGATGGCCGCCGGGAAGGTGCAGGGCGTCCGGGCCGCGACCGTCCACGACCGCTTCACGGCGCAGATGTCGCGCGAGCACAACGACGCCAACGTCCTGTGCCTCGGCGCGCGCGTCCTCGACCCGCGCCACGCGCAGGAACTCGCGGAGCTCTGGCTCGCGGTCCCGTTCGCCGGCGGACGCCACGAGCGGCGGGTGCGCAAGATCGAGGCGCCGACGGGCTGAGCGCATGCGCGTGCTCGACGGGTTCCGGATCGGCCCGGCCTTCGCCGAGGACCGCACCGGGACCTTCCACAAGGCGGTGCAGACGAGGCTCAACCGGCCCGTCACGCTGAAGATCCTCACGGACGAGATGCGCGATGACGCGAACGCGCGCGCCCTCTTCCTCGAGGAGTGCGGCATCATCTCGGGCCTCGAGCACCCGAACGTGCTCCTGACGCTTGCGGTCGGCGAGGTCGACGGTCTCCCCTACATCGTGACCGAGTCCATCGCGGAGGCGACGCTCGAGGACGCCGTCAAGGCCGACGAGCTCCCGTCGGAGACCTCCGCGGTCGCGATCGCGATCG
>JAKLKT010000068.1 GCA_023150495.1 Planctomycetota bacterium | reverse complement strand
CCCGAGCCGCACGGTCCCCGCCGGGAGCATCGACGCGAGCTGCGCGGGGATGGCGCCCATCCCCTCCTCCGGCAGCGCGACTTCCCCGCGCGCGAACATCGCGAAGACGAACTCGAGCATGCGGCTCGACGTGCCGAGCGACCGGTCGAGGAAGACGCCGCCGAAGAGCGGCCGGAAGAAGCCGTCGATCATCCCCCCGGAGAATCCATCGCGCTCGAGCGTCGCGAGGGCCGTCGTCTGCGCCGCGGAGAGGATCTCCTCGGGCGCCTTGCCGCGCAGGCGATGCCGCAGCCGGAGGACCCGGAGCTTGTCCCCCGTCGTGCCCACGCGGGCGCGGAGCGTGCCCCAGAGGTCGCGCGGCCGGCGGAACGGGTCGCCGAGGCGTTCGAACGAGCCTCCGCGCCTCACGAGCGCTCCCGGCGCGAAGGGGCGGAGCCGCAGCGCGCCGTAGTCGAGGACGGCTTGCGCCTCCGGGTACGCGGTGAGGAAGACCTGGAACCCGCGGTCGAGCCGGAAGCCCTGGACGAGGTCCGTGCGCACGCGCCCTCCCACCGCGTCCGACGCCTCGAGCACGGCGCACGAGAGGCCGGCGCGGTGCACGCCCAAGGCGCAGCGGAGCCCGGCAAGCCCGGCGCCGACGACGGCCACGTCCGCTTCGGGGCCCCCGGAGCCCCCCCACATCCTGCTCACGAGACCTCGCCGAGGAGGCGCCGGAGGCAACCCTCGAGGTCGGCGTCGCGGAACCGGTAACGAGCCTCCTCGAGCCGCCGCGGGAACACGCGCGCGCTCGCGAGCAGGAGGGCGTCCGCCATCTCGCCGAACGCGATCCGCGCGGCGAACGCGGGCATCGGCAGGATCGCCGGGCGACGCAGCACGCGCGCGAGGGTCTCCGTCCAGCGCGCGTTCGTCACCGGCTCCGGTGCGACCGCGTTGACCGGCCCCTCCATGGAGCCGTCGCGGATCGCCGCGTGGATGGCGCCGACCGCATCGTCGATCGAGATCCAGCTCATGTGCTGGCGTCCGGAGCCGATCCTCCCGCCGAGGCCCATGCGGAACGGCGCGAGCATCCTCCGCAGCGCGCCGCCGCGCGGCGAGAGCACGATGCCGAGGCGAAGGTGGACGACGCGCGTGCCGCGGATGCGGGCGGGGTCGGCCGCCGCCTCCCACTCGCGGCACACGTCGGCGAGGAACCCGCGGCCGGGCGCGCTCCGCTCGTCCAGCTCCTCGTCGCCGCGGTCGCCGTAGAGCCCGATCGCGGAGGCGCACACGAGCACGCGCGGCGGGCGCTCCATCCCCGCGATGCGCTCCGCGACCCGCCGCGTGCCCTCGACGCGGCTCCGGCGGATGCGCTCCTTCCTCTCCGGGGTCCAGCGGCCGGAGGCGATGTTCTCGCCGGCCAGGTGGACGACCGCGTCGGCGCCCTCGAGCCGCCGGAGGTCGAACGCGCCCCCGTCGCGCGGGACGGCGACCGGCTCGTGGCCCCCCGTCGAGAGGAAGGGGACGAGGGCGGAACCGACGAGCCCGGTCGCGCCGGTCACGGCGACCCGGAGCGGCTCGGAGCCGCGGTGCGCGACGACGTCGGCGGCGGTCGTGGCATGGCGGTAGGCGAACACGCGCTCGAGCCTGCGGCGGACCATGCGTTCCCCGAGCGCGCGGCCGAGCCAGCCGCCCGGGAGCTCGTACTCGATCCTGTCCTCGAGGATCGAGGCGCCGTTGCCGTCGCCGCGGAAGCGGTGCACGTGCTCCCACCGCGCGAAGGGCCCCTCGATCTGCACGTCGCGGAACATCTGCCCCCGGACGGACTCGCGGTGCTCCGCGACCCAGCGCTTCCGGAACGGCCCGATCCTCGTCGCGAGGGAGACGCGTGAGCCGGGCTCCTCGACGCCCCCGGTCCGGCCGAGGATCTCGATCTCCTCCCAGGGCGGCGTCAGCCGCTCGAGGGCGCCCTGGCGCGTGTGCCAGAGGTAGGCGTCCGCGGGGGGGACGGGGAGGCGGGTGAAGCGGGTGAACTCGGGCATGGCCTATCCTCCGCGCGCCTGCCGGCACGCTTCCGCGGCATCCTTGAGCCGGAGCAGCGTCGCGGGCGAGTAGCCCTTGTCGTGGAAGAAGACGACGCGGCCGGAGGCGTCGAGCAGCAGCACGCGCGCGTTCCGGCCCTCGTCGCCGGTGAACCGCGCGATCTTCCCGGCGTCGCCGTAGACGGTCACCACGCTCCCCCACTCGGGGGGCGGGATGCCCTCCCGCATGCCCTCGTCGATCCCCGCGGCGAAGAGGCGCGGCGCCCAGCCGCGGATCGTCGGCACCTCGAGGATGCGCACGTCGATGCCGGCCTGGAGGATCCCGAGGACCCACCGGTCGACGTCGAACTGGGTCTTCTGCTTGTAGGCGACGAGGAGGAGGGCGGGGGCGCCGGCGAGGTCGCCGGGCAGCGCCACGCGCTTCTTGTCGAGCGACTCGCCGGCGACGGAGGGGAAGGTCTCGCCCGAGGGGTCGCGCGTCGGATGCGACGAGCAGCCCACGAGGAGCGCGATGAGGGAGGTCGGGAGGAACCGCATGGGAGGAGGAAGGCCCGGCGGCATCCCGGGGACGCCGCCGGGCGAAGGGTGTCTACTGCTGTGCGGCCGGAAGAAGAACGGATTCGATCACGTGGATCACGCCGTTCGAGGCGTCGATGTCCACGCCGGTGATCGCCGCCGTGCCGACGCGGGCGACGCCGTCGCGCACGTCGATCCGGAGCGGCAGCTTGGCGAGCGTCGTCGCCTTGCCGGCGGCCACGGCGTCCTCGCTGTAGACGCGGCCCGGGACCACGTGGTACTGCAGGATGCGGGCGAGGCGCTCGCGGTTCTCCGGCTTCAGGAGATCCTCGACCGTGCCCGCCGGCAGCTTCGCGAAGGCCGCATCGGTCGGGGCGAAGATCGTGAACGGGCCCTCGCCGCGCAGCGTCTCGAGGAGCCCGGCCGCCTCGACCGCGGCGAGCAGCGTCCGGAAGGACCCCGCCGCCTCGGCGACCGCGGTCACGTCGCGCCCCTCGGGCAGGACGACCGAGTCGATCACGTGGATCACGCCGTTGGAGCAGGCGATGTCGGCCTTCGCGACCGTGGCATCCCCGACCCGCACCTTCCCGGCTTCGGCCGAGAATCGCAGGCGCTGCCCGTTGAGCGTCGCGGCCCCGCTCCTCTTCGTCACCTGCGCCGCGCGGAGATCGCCCGCGACGACGTGGTACGTGAGCACCGCGACGAGCTTCGCCTTGTTCTCCGGCTTGAGGAGCGTCTCGACGGTCCCCGCCGGCAGCTTCGCGAACGCCGCGTCGGTCGGAGCGAACACGGTGAAGGGCCCCTTGCCCTTGAGGGCGTCGACGAGGCCCGCCTTCTCGAGGGCCGTGGCGAGGGTCTTGAACTCGCCCGCCTCGACGGCGGTCGTCACGATGTCCTTCGAGCCCTCGCCGGCCTCGACCGGCGCCGTGACAGCGAGCACGAGGCTCAGAACGGCAATCCAGATGCGATTCATGGGTCTCTCTCCTTTCGAAACTGATTTCATGGGGAGAGCATAGGCGTGGAGGGGCATATGTCCATGTTTAATGCTGGACATATGGCCAAAACCTAGACATTTCGGCCGCGCCGCGGCGCCGGGGGGCGCCCTACACGTGGTTCCGGAGCATCAGCTCCGCGGGATAGGGCCGGAGATAGCTCTGAGAGAGCACCCAGTCGACCGGGTTCCTCCGGAAGTGGTGGTTGAGGAGCGTGAGCGGCACGACCAGGGGGACGAGACCCGTCCGGTACTCCGCGATCCGCTCGGAGAGCTCGCGGCGCGACCCGGAGTCGACGGTCTCCTTCAGGAAGCCGAGGAGGTGCTCCAGGACGTTCGCGTGCTTTCTCGCCGTCGCGCGGTGCCGCAGGACCTCGAGGAACGCGATGCCGTACTCCCGGAGCGTCTTCCCGAAGTCCCCCCGCCCCGCCCTCGCGACGATGCGCCCGAGCTCGCGCTGCCCCTCGGGCGAGTGCGCGAGCAGCGTCATCTTCTCGGCCGCATGGAATGCGACGAGGTCCTTCGCGCGCGGCCGCTTCGCGAGGAAGTCCGTCCACCGCCTGTGGGCGAAGACGCGCTCGATGAAGTTCTCGCGGAGCGGCATGTCGTTGAGGCGCCCCTCCTCCTCCACCGGGAGCTCCGGGAGCTCCTCGACCAGCGCCTTCGCGAAGAGCCCCACGCCGTCGCGCGCGGGCGTCGTCCCCTTCCCGCCCGGGTACACGCGCACGCGGAAAAGACCGCACGTCGGCGAGTCCTTCTTGAGGACGTAGCCGTGGAGCCCCGCCTCGGCGAGCTGCTTGAGGCGCGCCTGCGCGTAGGACTTCATCGCAAGGGTGTGGTCGGAACCCGACGCGGGCGCGACGAGCCGCGGGTCCGCCGCATTCCCGATCAGCCGCAGGCTCTCGCGCGGCGCCCCGAGGCCGATCTCCATCTCGGGGCAGACGGGCACCCACTCGAACCAGCGGCCGAGCGTCTCGACGAGATAGGGCTCGCGCTTGTGGCCGCCGTCGAAGCGGACGTTCTCGCCGAGCAGGCAGCTGCTGATCCCGACGCGGATCTTTCCCTGCGGATCGGAGGGGGCTCCGGGCGACATCGCGCGCAGTGTAGCGGCGCCGCGGCGTCCGGGCATCACCCGGGGCGGCGAAACCTCGACAAGCGGTCAGACCGAGAACGACTCGCCGCAGCCGCAGGAGCCCTTCACGTTCGGGTTATGGAACTTGAACCCCGCGCCCGTGAGGCCGTCGTTGTAGTCGAGCTCGCTGCCGTTCAGGAAGAAGAGCGACTTCTTGTCGATGAAGACGCGGAAGCCGTCGCGCTCGAACGTCTCGTCGCCGTCCTGCGCGCCGTCCCCGATCTCCATCTTGTACATGAGGCCCGAGCAGCCTCCGCCGACGACGCGGACGCGGAGTCCGGGCTCCTTCATCGCGCCCGAATTCGCCCGGACGAGGTCCTTCCCCTTCGCGGCGGCCTTCTCGCTGATCGTCATGCTCGGCATATGGTGACTCCGGCGTCCGTAACCCGCGCGCGGGGGCGGGGTTACGCATGCGACGCCGACGACATGATACCATCCCGGCGCAGGGCAGCCTGTCAGGAGGCCCGCCCCCGGAGCCCCCCGTGATCTACCTCGACAACCACGCGACCACGCCCGTGGACCCGCGGGTGCTCGACGCGATGCTCCCCTACCTGCGGGAGCGGTTCGGGAACGCGTCGAGCCGCAGCCACCGCTACGGATGGGAGGCGGAGGAGGCGGTCGAGAAGGCGCGCGCGCAGGTGGCGGGCCTCGTCGGCGCGGACCCGCGCGAGATCGTCTTCACCTCCGGCGCGTCCGAGGCGAACAACCTCGCGCTCAAGGGCGCCGCCGCGCGGCGGGAGAAGGGGCGCGACCACATCGTCGCCTCGCCGCTCGAGCATCCCTCCGTGCGCGAGACGGTCGAGCATCTCGCGGCGCGCGGTTGCGAGGTCACGTGGCTCGGCGTCGACGGCGAGGGTCGTGTGCGTCCCGGGGACGTCGCGAGATCGATCACGCCGCGCACGTTCCTCGTCACGGTGATGGCCGCGAACAACGAGATCGGCACGATCCAGCCGCTCCGCGAGATCGGCCGCATCGCGGAGGAGCGGAAGGTCCTCTTCCACACGGACGCCACGCAGGGCGCGGGCAAGATCCCCTTCGACGTGCGTGCGGACGGCGTCCACCTCGCGGCGCTGACCGCGCACAAGATCTTCGGGCCGAAGGGGTGCGGCGCGCTCTACGTGCGGCAGGGGATCGAGCTCGAGCGCCAGACGCACGGCGGCGGCCAGGAGCGCGGCCTCCGCGCGGGGACGCTCAACGTGCCGGGCATCGTGGGCCTCGGCGCCGCGTGCGAGATCTGCCGCGCGGAGCGCGACGAGGAGGCACGGCGGCTCGCGCGCCTGCGCGACCGTCTGGAGAGCCTGCTCGCGGCCGCCGAGGCGCGGCGGAACGGCCCGCGCGAGGGCCGCCTGCCGAACAACCTGCACGTCTCCTTCCCCGGCGTGGACGCTGAGTCGCTCATGCTCGCGGTCCCGGAGGTCGCGGTCTCGAGCGGCTCCGCGTGCGCCTCGGGCTCGATGGAGATCTCGCGCGTCCTGAAGGCGATCGGGCTGCGCCCGGACCTCGCGAAAGGCTCGATCCGCTTCGGCCTCGGCCGGTTCAACACGGAGGCCGAGATCGAGGAGGCGGCGCGCCTCTTCGTGGCCGCCGCCGCCCGCCTGCGCAAGGTCGCCCGCCGCTAGCCGGGCCTCCCTCCCGAGGCAGAAACCGCGCGTGCGGCCGGGGGTTCCATGGATATGCGCCTCCTCCTCGCCCTCTCCCTCCTCGCCGCAACGGAAGACCTCGCCGCCCGCCTCGGGTCGGACGACGCGAGCGTGGCCATCGAGGCGTGCCGCGAGGCGGCGGCGAGCGAGGACCCCGCGCTCACCGCGCCGCTCGGGAAGCTCCTGAAGCACGACAACCCCGCCGTCCGCAGGGCCGCGATCGAGGCGCTCGGCCTCCGGAAGCCGGCGGACGAGCGGAAGAAGGCCGCGCAGGCGCTCGCGCAGCGGATCGCGCCGCTCGCGGCGAAGGAGGAGACGAAGGAGGAGTGCCTCGCGGTCCTCTCCGCGCTCCACGACCTCGCGCAGCCGGTCGCGCTGAAGCCGCTCCTCGACGGGATCGGCCCCGACGACGACCGGGACATCGCGCGGGCGCGGATGCGCGCGGCGGCGAACATCCCGTCGAAGGAGGCGATCGAGGAGCTGATCCACCTCGGCTCCGCGGGCCGGCGCGGCGGCGCGCAGTGGCGCGCGGCCGCGGCCGTCGACGCGCTCCGCTACGCGACGCAGGAGCGGGTCGAGGGCGGCATCGAGGCCTGGCGCCAGTGGTGGACGGAGAACAGGAGGACGTTCGACGTCGACATCGCGGCGACCAAGCGCGCCGACGCGCGGCTGCGCGAGGAGGAGCGCCGCAGGAAGGGGAAGAGGGGGGCCGGGGGGGAGAAGGGGGAGTAGGAGGGCCGCCGCCGCGGCGCGGCGCGTGCTACTCCTCGAACCGGTTCTTCGCCTTCCCGTGTGCGAGATCGCCGTGGTAGGCGAGCCGGCGCGCGGCGTACTCCTTCGGGTCGAGGTCGTCGAGGCGGACGCCGTCGGGGTCCTTCCAGATGCGCGTGAGGAAGGGGATGCACCAGCCGCAGCCGGTGCCCGCGTCGAGGCACTGGCTCATCTGCGACGCGTGCCGCGGCCGCTCGCGCCGCGCGTAGTGGACGAGCTTCCGGAGGCTCACCCGGTAGCAGTAGCAGACGTGGTCGTCGGGCCCCACGTCACTTCGCCGCCTCGAGCTCCCTGAGCTTCGCCTCGAGCTCCGCGATCTCTTCGGCGGCCTTCCCCGGCGGCTCGGCGCCGTGGACCGCCTTGAGCCCCGCGACCGCATCCTTGAGCATCGCCGCGTCCTTCCTGGCGACCGCCTGGCCGGCGAGGACGGCCCAGTAGAGGCGCCGGCCCGCGGCGCGCCCCGGGTGCGTGCCCTTCCGGTAGAGCGCGACGAACTCCTCCGCCACGAGATCCCGCGCCGCCTGGTCGCGGTTCTTCGCGAGGACCGCCTGCATGTCCGAGACCGTCGCGTCGGCGCGGAGCGTGCCGACCGCCTGTTCCTGCCCGGGCGAGAGCGTCTTGCCGTCGATCTCGGATTCGAGATCGGGAAGCTCGATGACACCGAGGTCGCACCGCACGATCGCGAGGTCGATCCGCGCGGCCTCGTCGCCCGCGTCCGCCTTCCTGCGGAGCTCGAGGCTCCTCGCGACCTTCCCGCCGGTCTCCTCGAGGGCCTTCACGGAGCAGTCGTCCGCGTCATGCCGCGCGAGGACATCCCCGGCCGCATCGAGGAAGAAGACCGACGGGTGCTCGCGTCCGCCGAGGTCGTAGAGCAGGTCGTCGTCCTCGCGGTCCTCGATCCGCGTCATCACGTTGAGGTACGCGACGTACCCCTCCGTGAACTTCCTGAACTCCGCTGTGGCGAAGGGCCCGCCTTCGACCCTGCTGCACGGGGGTCATGGCGCGTAGGAGCGCGAGAAGTAGGCGAAGATCACCTTGCCGTTCCCGGCCGCCTGCTCCTTCGCGCCCGCGAACGACCGCACCCAGGCGGCGTTCCGGGCGAAGGGCTTGCCGAGCTTCTCCGCGAGCCGCTCCTCGAGGGGATCCTCGGCAGCCGCGGCGGCGACGAGCGGAAGGACGAGAAGCAGCGCGCGCATGGGGGGAAGGGGCGCGGGGAAACCCCGCGCCCCGGAAAGCCTACTTGTCCCCGGACTCCTCCCCGCACCCCTCCTCCATCCCTTCGTCCGAGCCGCACCCCTCCTTCTTGGCGGAACGCATCTCGGCGATCTTGTCCTCGACGCGACGCATCCACTCCTGGAGCCGCGGGTTGTCCTTCCCGCTCATCTCCTCGTAGATGGGCTTGAGCGCGTCGAAGGCCTTCTGCGCGAGATCCGGGTCCTCCTCGTTGACGGCGTAGTTGAGCGTGATCCGGAGGAAGATCTCCTTCTTCTCTCCGTCGGCCGGGAGCTGGCCGCCCGCCGCGGAGTCCGCGATCCTCTTCATGAGCGCCCGCTGGGCGGCCTCGTCCTTGGCGTTCTGCAGGTCCGTGATCATGGACCCGAGCTCGAGGTCGGCGAGCAGCACCTTCTGCGCGTCGGTGAGCTTCCGGTCCCCGAGGCGCTTCTTCGCCTCGTCGAACGCGATCATGCCGAGCTCGCCCTCCGAGAGCGCGACGTCGATCTCCGCGGCGGCGTCGCCGCCCCGCGCCTTCGCCCGCGCGTCGAACAGGCGCTGGAGCTTGCCGAGCGTCGCCTCGAAGCCCTTGACCGTCCGTGCGCCCTGCGTGGTCAGTACCTCGCCCTCCTGGTCCATGAAGACGATGTGCGGGAACCCGCGACCGCCCTTCTCGGCGAGGAGGCCGTCGTCCTTCCGCCCCTCGATCCGCGTCGTGACGTGGAGGAACGGGACGACCTTCTTCGCGAACTCCGCGAACTCCGGGGTGCTGAAGGCGCCGCCTTCAACCTGCTTGCAGGGGGGTCATGGAGAGTAGGAGCGCGTGAAGTAGGCGAAGACGAGCTTCTTCTCCTCCTTCGCCTTCTTCGTGGCCTCGGCGAGATCGAGGACCCACGGCGCGTTCGAGACGAACGGCTCCTTGAGCTTCTTCTCGAGCTTCTGCTCGAGGGTCTCCTCCTCCTGAGCCTTGGCGGGGCCCGACGCTGCCACCGCGAGGAGGAGCGTGAGCGCCGTCGCGGGCGTGCGGACGGTGCGCATCCGGGGATTTCCTTTCGAAAGGGAAGACAGGATTCTAGCCTCGGCACCCCTCGTCGTCGCCGACCCCCCCGGGGGGGACCGGCCGCCTTGCGCGGTCGATTCACCCGACCATGGCGAAGGTCACGGTGACCTTGGCCACGAGCTTCCCCTCCGCGGACACCTCCCCTTCCGCCGTGGCGAGGCGGCGGCCGCGCACGAGGACCTTCCCCTTCGCCGTGAGGGGGCCGATGGGCGCGGGGCGGAGGAAGTTCACGGTGAGCGCGCTCGGCACGACGGGGGCGTTCACGGCGTGGGCCGCGGCGACCTCCCCGAGCGTCGTCAGCACCGCGAGGTGCACCATTCCGTCGCCGATCTGGTGCTCGGGCGCCTTGGCGAGGAGCTCGATGGTCTCGCCGTCGGCGCCGAGGCGCAGCCCGAGCGCGGTGTTGAAGTCGACGATGTGGCGTCCGGTCATGCGCCCATGTGAGGCCTTCCGGAAGGCGCCGGCAACTGCGGACGGCAAAGTCCGCACCCGGCCGTCGCAACTCCCATCCCCGCAGTCGGTTACGGACGCCGCGTGCCGTACTCGGTACCGAGGCAGTAGCTGCAGGGGAGCGAGGCGGACCAGTCCGCGAGAGCGCGGGTCGCGGCGGCGAGCGCCTCGCCGGCGCCCGCGTCCTTCGCCCGCGCACGGGCGAGCGCATCGCGGACCGCGTCGCGCACGCCGTCC